>JAPOPO010000162.1 GCA_026712885.1 Rhodospirillales bacterium
AGAGCCCCCTCTGCGCCTCGACGATGTCGTTGAGGTTGAGCGAGCCGACGCAGAGCAGCACCGTCACCAGCACGAAGCCGATGGAGACCTCGTAGGAGACCATCTGCGCCGCCGAGCGGAGCGCGCCGAGAAAGGCGTATTTCGAGTTGCTGGCCCAGCCCGCGATGATGATGCCGTAGACCCCGAGGGAAGAGACCGCGAAGAGGTAGAGCAGCCCGACATTGAGGTCGGCGAGTACCAGGTGCTGGTCGAAGGGGATCACCGCCCAGCCAATAAGCCCCAGGCTGAAGGTCACCATCGGCGCCAGCACGCAGAGCATGCGGTTGGCGCCGGCGGGAATGATGGTCTCCTTGAAGAGGCACTTGATCCCGTCCGCCACCGGCTGCAGCAGGCCGAAGGGTCCCACCACATTGGGCCCCTTCCGCAGCTGGATCGCCGCCCAGACCTTGCGCTCGAAATAGGTAATGAACGCGAGCACCAGCAACAGCGGCACCACGATCGCGAGGATGTACCCGACGGTCAGGAAGAGCGGAAAGAAGTAGGTGCTCCAGACGCCCGCCTCAGCCATCGGCGCTGGCCTCGTCTGCCGCCGCGACGAACGCCGCGCTGCACTCGACCATAGTGGCCGAGGCCCGGGTGATCGGATCAGTCCGGTAGAAATCCCCGATGGGGCACGCGAACGGCGCCTCATCCATGGCGCCGGCGGCGCCGAAGTCGACCCACGGCGCCGTTGTCACCTGACCCATCGCGGCGAGCGTCGGCGCCCGCTCCACCATGCGGGCACGCAGCTCATCCAGGGTGTCGTAGGCCAGGGGCTTGCCGAGACGGGCGGAGAGCGCACGCAGAATGCGCCAGTCCTCCCGCGCGTCGCCGAGCGGCGCGCTCGCCGCGTAGGCCCGCTGCGGCCGGCCTTCCAGGTTGACGTAGGTGCCGTCTTTCTCGGTGTAGGCGGCGCCCGGCAGGATCACGTCAGCGAGCCGCGCCCCGGCATCGCCGTGGTGGCCCTGATAGACGACGAAGCAGCTCTCGGGCCGCTCCAGCGCAGCCTCGTCGGCGCCCAGCAGGTAGAGGAGGCGGATCGCGCCGGCGCCGGCGCCTTCGCAGATCGCCGCCGTATTGCAGCCCCCCTCCCCCGGCACGAAGCCGAGGTCGAGCCCGCCGACGCGGGATGCTGCCGTGTGCAGCACGTTGAAGCCGTTCCAGCCGTCGGCGACCATGCCGGTCGCCTCCGCAACCGCCCTGGCGTGCGCCAGCACCTGGGCGCCGTCCGGCCGCGTGAGCGCGCCCATGCCGACGATCAGCATCGGCTTCTCGGCCATCTTCAGAACGTCGGCGAAGGCATCCCTGCCCTTCGCGAGGGCGGCGAGAGTCTCCGGCCCGTCGCCCAGTTGGTGATAGGGGTAGGTCAGGTCCTCTTCCGGGCCGATGACGCCGACCTTGAGCCCGCCCCGGCGCCAGCGCTTGCGGACGCGCGCGTTCACCAGCGACGCCTCCCAGCGCGGGTTGGTGCCGATCAGGAGGATCGCGTCGGCCTCCTCGATCCCCGCGATGGTGGTGTTGAAGAGGTAGGAGACGCGGCTCGTCCCATCGAGCTTCGCGCCGTCCTGCCGGCAATCGAGGTTGGGCGAGCCCAGCGCCGCCATGAGATCGGCGAGCGCCGTCATGGCTTCGCAGTCCGCCGTGTCGCCGGCGAGCGCCGCGATCTGGCCGCCGTCCAGGCCCTTCGCCGCCGCCGCGATGGCGTCGAAGGCCTCGGCCCAGCTTGCGGCTTCGAGCGCGCCGTCTCGCCGCACGTAGCAGCGGTCGAGCCGGCGCCGGCGCAGCCCGTCGTAGGCGAAGCGGCTCTTGTCCGAGAGCCACTCCTCGTTGATGTCGTCGTGCAGGCGCGGCACGACCCGCAGCACCTCGGTGCCGCGCGCATCCACCCGGATGTTGGAGCCCACCGCGTCGAGCACATCGACCGTCTCGGTCGTGCGCAGCTCCCACGAGCGTGCGACGAATGCGTAAGGCTTGGAAGTAAGCGCGCCGACCGGGCAAAGGTCGATCATGTTGCCGCTGAGCTCGGAGGACACCGCCTTCTCGACGTAGGTGCCGATTTCCATGTGCTCGCCGCGGAAGACCGCGCCGAACTCCTCGACCCCCGCGATCTCGTCGGCGAAGCGGATGCAGCGCGTGCAATGGATGCAGCGCGTCATGATGGTCTCGATCAGCGGCCCGACATCCTTG
>JAPOPO010000222.1 GCA_026712885.1 Rhodospirillales bacterium
CCGCCCTCGTTCGGGATCGAGCGCATCGACATGGTCGGCCCCGTGATCCACTGCGAGAAGCAGTAGGCGGCTTCCTGGATCGGCGAGTAGTTGCTCACCACGAAGTCCCAGGCGAAGGCGTGGATGCACGAGCGAATAAGCTCGTCGCCATGCATGGTGCCCGGCACCTTGGAGACCGCGGTCTGCGAAGGCTCGCCGTCCTCGCCCTTGCCGGCGATGATCGACTGCGAGCCAGCCGCGTCGTTGCTGTAGCGCCAGAGCGACGGCCATCCGAACTCGCAGAAACCACGGCCCTGCGCGTAGTACTGCGCATAGTTCTCGGTGAAGCCGTAGGTGAACTGCTCGGCCGGCATGATGTCCTGCAGCGCGATCAGCTCCTTGACCGTCTCGATGCCCTGCGGCGTGTCGGCCAGCGAGTTCATGTCCTCGTCGAAGTAGAAGTGACCCTTCGACTGGACCCGCGTCATCCAGTGGAACTTGTTCCAGAACGGCGAGCGGTACTCGAGGGCGCCGTAGAAGTTGTTGTCCGGGTCATGCATCGTGGCGCACAACTCGTCGTACTCGGCCCAGGTATGGACCATCTCGCGCTTCGACTTCGGCGCCAGGCCCTTCTCGGCGAGCTTGTCCTTGCGGTAGCTGAGGTGCCACCAGTCGCCGTCACAGTAGAGGCCGTAGGTCTTGCCCTTGTACTTCTGCCCGAAGTCGGACACCGGGAACTGAAGCTGGTTGGGCCCCGAGTAGACCTCGGGATCGTACTTGTCCATGTAGTCGTCAAGCGGACGCGCCACGCCGGATTCGGCGAGGTCAGCGAGGCTCAGCGGCGCAGGGATCATGATGTCGTAGCGGCCCGTCTTGGCCACCGCTTCCTGCATCGCCTTCTGGTGGGTCTCGGTGACCGGCACCTCGATCAGCTCGAGATCGAAACCGGTCAGCCCCTTCCACTCCTCGACGAAGGGCGAGAGGTTACCGCCGGAGCCCGACGGATACATGATGCTGATGGTCTTCTTCTCGGCACTGTCAAAGAGCGCCTTCGCGCCGTTGATGGCACGCTCCTCAGGCGTGGCACCCTCGGCCGCCCAGGCCTGCCTGACGCTGAAGGGCGCCTGGTTCATAAGCATCTTGATGGCGCCCGCGCCGAGCCCGAGGCCGGCCATGCCCTTGATCAGGTCGCGCCGCGAGACCTTGTAGTTCTTCCGGTCCGCGTGCATCGACCAAAGCCGATACAACTCCTTCGTAAACTGTTCCTTCTTGTCGGTATGCGACATGCGCACCCTCCCTTCAGCACCGGGGGGAGATATCCGGCCCGGTTCTCATCGTTTGTCCAAGGTTGATGCACCGCGCGGGCGCGGCGCGTATCGACACTCCCTTTGCGCGGCGCACAATAGCGATGGCGTGCACGCCATGCAAATGGAATTAGAATGGCTCTGCACACAGGCGGCATGGCGTGGAACCTGCCGCGCGAACCACCTCTGGCGGAGGCAGTTCCCGGCCATGCGCTGGATCAAGGAATACTCGATCGACAAGCCTGCGCTCTGCGACGAGCTGATCAAGGGCTTCAAGCGGACACGCCGGCTCGGGCTTACCCGGCCGGGGACGAGCGCCAAGGGCGTCGACAAGTCCTGGAAGGATTCCGAGGACGCGAGCCTCACCTGCTTCCCCTACGAGGTCTACGCCAAGAGTGTGCGCGCCTATCGCGGTCACGTCATGGCCTGCCTCGGCGACTACCTGCGGGAGTTCCCAGTGCTGGGCGAGGCGTCGGACAAGCTCGGCTTCCTGGAGCCGCCACAGATGCAGTACTACAAGCCGGGCGGCGCCTTTCACGGCGCCCACTACGAGTCGAGCGGTCTCGACCTCGGCCACCGGGTGCTCGCCTTCCAGACCTTCCTGAACGACATCGCCGAAGGCGGCGGCACCTACTTCACCTATCAGGACCATCTGGTCACGCCGGCCAAAGGCAAGACCCTTATCTGGCCGGCGGGCTTCACCCACACGCACAAGGGCGAGGTCGCGCCACGCGAGGAGAAGTACATCATCACCGGCTGGATCAGCTTCATGGGGGTCTAGCCCGTAATTCTCAAACAAGACGGGGGCGGCCGTCTGACGCGGCCGCCCCCGTCGTTGCGCGCCGCTCTTCGCGGAGCGGCTGGATCGGCCGTGCGCTTAGAACTTGATGCGCGCGCCAACACCCGCGACGGTGACGTCCTTGGCCGACGCACCCACGATATCGGCGTCGTAGACCCCGACGACACCATAGAACTCGGCACCGATGCTCTTGACCTTCTGCACGATAGCAACGTCGTAGTAGCTGCCGCTGTCGCCGTTCGAGTTTTCGGCGTTCATGAAGCCGGCCGAAAGCGCCGTACTCCCCGCAGGGCTGATGTCGAGCTTCTGGCCGAGCTTTGCGTAGGAGAATCGCGCGCTGTCGTCGCCATCCTCTTCGGTCGTATAGGCGACGGTAAAGCTCGTGCCGGAAGGCGCCATGAGCGAGGCCGAGCCACCCATCCCGGTATCGTCGCCATTCACCCACTGAGCGGCGATCGCTTCGACCTCGAAGCCGCCTAGGTCGCGGCCGTAGCGGAGCGCCAAGTCCCAGGGACCGGAGTCGCCGTCATCGCTGTCGCTTTGGATCGAGGTGGAGAGCTGGAAGCCTCCCATACTCGGCGAATCGTAGCGCAGCCTGTCCTTCCGGCTGTGTCCGTCGAGATTGTCGAAGATGCCATCGACCTTGGAGTGAGTGTTGCCATCTGAGTCGACGAATCTGACATCGGCGCCGATCGCGCCGCCGGAGCCTGACCCGCTGATCACGCCGGTACCCGAGAGATCCGCCTCGGCAACGCCGTCGGACGCGGTGCTGCCCTGGCCGATCGAGAACTTGCCTGCACCCTTGCTCTTGACCCACAGCTCGAGCTTGCGCTCGCTGAAGCTCTCCTTGCCGGTGTTCACGTCGCCCTGCAGATTTACCTTGGACGACGAGTTCGACTCCATCTGCACTTCGACGGTGGTGCCGGCGGACCATCCGCCACCCATCTTGGCCTTGCCTTTGAAGCCCACACGGGTGGACGACATGTCGTTGTCCGCGTTGAACAGCCTGCTGTCGTTGCCGTCGTTGGCGAGGAGAAGCATCCGGTTGACCTGGCCGTAGACCTTCAGGCTCACCTTGTCCTTGCCGGACTTCACCATCTTGGCCGGCTCTGCGGGCTCAGCCATCTCCATCATCTTGTTGCCTTGCTCGACCACCATGTTCTTGAGGATCTGCACTTCCTGCATCAGATCCTCGACCTTGGAGCGGAGCTCGGCATTCTCCGACTCGAGGTGGCTGTCGGCGAGCGCGGGGCCCGCGAGGCCGACCAGGAACGTCGTCCCGAGAAGCGCCGCAGCCAGGGACTTGCCCCCGAAGCGACACCGATTGCGCACGAAACCCATCACACTCTCCTCTTCATTTATTTGTCTGAACAACGCACACCCCGAGCCCGTCCAGGTGGCTCCCTGCGGGGGAGGCTAGGTAGCGGGCGTGAAGCACCGGTTGCACTGGTATTACGGTTCGGTGTCATCGGCCGATGCCGGCACCGTCGTTCTCGGGCTTCCCCCTCCCCAAGTAAATGCGAACACTACTCAGTTGCATTCTCATGTCAAGGAACATGAGACCTTAGGCGCACCGGCATCTGCCCGGCCTGTGAGGAGAGTCGATGAAGGTTTCCGAGACGGCGCCCTGAACGCGCACATTGGCGCCGTCGAGCGCGTGCCTATTTCTGGAGGCTGTCGAGCGCGGTCCGAACCGCCGCGTACTCCTCTGTGCCCGGCGCGAGAAGGGGCAGGAGACGCCCCCAATGCGCGCGCGCCGCGGTGCGGTCGCCCCGCTCCGCCGCTGTCAATCCGACGAACCAAAGCGCCGGCCCATCATCCGGGTCGAGCGCCAGAATTCGCTCATAGACCGCCACAGCCGCCTCCGGCGGCGCATCCGCTCCAACGTCGCCGGTGAGAGCGCGGGCGTAAGCGTGGAGTGTCGCAAGGTCGTCGGGAGCCAGCTCCACGGCCCGGCGCAGCGTTTCCGTCGCCCTCTCGGGCTCGTCGAGCACGCTGTAGGAGCGCGCAAGGCGGCGCCAGCCCTCGGGATCGTCGGGGTTATCCTCAAGCCGCGCGGCGAGGCCCTCCACCATGCCGCGGATCATTTCCATGCGCTCCTCGGGCGACATTTCGGCCGCAGCAGCCATGTCATCCGCAGTCGGACCATCGGGTGCCTCGGTAACGGCCGGCCCGCTCGGAACCGCTCCCGGCTCCACCCCGAGAACCTCGGCGGCCTGGCGGATCAGCGCTTCCAGATCGTGACGCCAGGGCGCGTCGGCCGGCGTGTCGGCGGCAAGCGCGAGCCACATCCCGTAGGCCTCCCTCACCTCGCCGGCCTGCGCACGGGCAAGCGCGAGATGAAAGCGGGCGGCCGGATCCTCCGGACGCGCATCGAGGACTCGGCGGAAGACCCCGACCGCCTCGGGCGCCACCAATCCGCTGTTGGCCCAGACGATCGCTTCGCCCAGCATCGCCAGCACCTCGGGATCGCCGCCCGAAAGCGCCGCCGCCCGCCGGAACGCATCGGCCGCCTCGGGATAGCGTTGCAGCACCACGTAGGAGCGGCCGAGCAGGAGCCAGCCCTCGAGATTGTCGGGCTCGCTCTCCAGCCGCGCCGTAAGTTGCTCGACCGGCTCGCTCAGGGCCGCAAGGGCCTCCGTTTGAGCGGCCGGCCGCTCGATTTCCGCGAAGGGGCGGCCGGGCAACCCGGGTGTGCCGAGGCTTGCATAGACACCGGCGGCAAGGGCCGGGACGCAGAGCCCGAGCCCGATGGCCGCCGCCCGCCGGCGCCAGTTCGGGCGCGCCGGCTCGGGTGCCTGCGCCGGTTCCGCCGCCTGTGCCGCCTCCCGCGCCCGCGCCGCGCGCCACATGCGCCGCTCCATCTCGGCGCGGGCCGACTCCGCCC
>JAPOPO010000362.1 GCA_026712885.1 Rhodospirillales bacterium
ATCTGGGCATCAGGACGAAGCGCCCGATCGTGGTCATCAATTGGACCAACGAGGAAGGGACCCGTTACGCCCCGCCGATGCTGGCGTCCGGCGTCTTCGCCGGCGTCCACACCGAGGACTGGGCCTACGGCCTCACGGATGCGGACGGGAAGCGCTTCGGGGACGAGCTTGAGCGCATCGGCTGGCGCGGCGAGGAAAAAGTCGGTGCGCGGCAGATGCATGCCTATTTCGAATTGCATATCGAGCAGGGCCCGATTCTCGAGGCGGAGGAGTGCGATATCGGCGTTGTCACCCACGGCCAGGGGCTCCGCTGGATCGAGTGCCGGATAACGGGGAAGGAAAGCCACACGGGCTCCACCCCCATGCGGATGCGCCGCAACGCCGGGCGCGGGTTGGCGCAGATAACCGAGCTGGTGCACGAGGTCGCGATGAAGCACCAGCCCAACGCGGTCGGCGCCATCGGGCATGTCGATGTCTATCCGAATTCGCGCAACATCATCCCGGGCCGGGTGGTCTGCACGATCGACTTTCGCAGCCACGTCCTGGATACGCTCGAGGCTATGGTGGCCGAGATCATGGAGAAAGCGCCCAGGATCTGCGAGGCGCTGGGCTGCGAGCTCGAGACGGAGACTGTCGGCAGCTTCGATCCGCCCGAGTTCCACCACGGCTGCGTGACGGCCGTCCGCGATGCGGCGGAGCGCCTCGGCTATTCCCATATGGACATTGTGTCAGGCGCCGGCCACGACGCCTGCTGGATCAACAATGTCGCGCCGGCGGCGATGGTGATGTGTCCCTGCGTGGACGGGCTGAGCCACAACGAAGCCGAGGAGATCACGCCGGAATGGGCCGCCAGGGGCTGCGACGTGCTCTTCCATGCGGTCGTCGAGACTGCGGAACTTCTGGATTGAGGTGGACCCCGGCGGTTGCGGGCGGGCCGGGCCGGCGCGTCCCGAGGAACGAGATGTAGCGGAGGCGTCGAATGAGCAAAGTCATCAAAGGCGGTACCGTCCTTACTGCAGACCGGACCTGGAAGGCCGATGTCCTGGTCGAGGGCGAGAAGATCGCCGCGATCGGCGAGAACCTGAAGGGCGACGAGGTCGTGGACGCCTCGGAGGCCTATGTGATCCCGGGCGGTATCGACCCGCATACGCATCTGGAAATGCCGTTCATGGGCACGACCGCCGCTGAGACCTTCGAGTCCGGCACCTGGGCGGCGGCGACCGGCGGGACGACCATGCTGGTCGATTTCGTGCTGCCGGGAGAAGACGGCTCGCTGCTCAGCGCCGTCGACTCCTGGGACGCCAAGTCCAAGGATCAGATCTGCGTCGATATCGGCTACCACTGCGCCATCGTCGACTGGAACGAGCAGATCCACAACGAGATGGCCGAGGTCGTCAGGCGCGGCATCAATACCTTCAAGCACTTCATGGCCTACAAGGGCGCGCTGATGATCGACGACGACGAAATGTTCGCGTCGTTCCGCCGTTGCGCCGCGCTCGGCGCGATGCCGCTCGTCCATGCCGAGAACGGCGACGTGGTGGCGGCGCTGCAGGAAAAATACATGGAGGAAGGCCTTACCGGACCCGAGGGGCACGCCTATTCGCGCCCGCCGGAGGTCGAGGGCGAGGCCGCGAACCGCGCGATCATGATCGCCGATGCGGCGGGCGTGCCGCTCTACATCGTGCATGTCTCCTGCGAGCAGGCGCACGAGGCCATCCGGCGCGCGCGCCAGAAGGGCATGCGGGTCTATGGCGAGCCGCTGATCCAGCATCTCACGCTGGATGAATCGGAGTATTTCGACCAGGACTGGGACTATGCCGCGCAGCGGGTCATGTCGCCGCCCTTCCGCGGCAAGGTACACCAGGACGGGCTCTGGGCCGGCTTGGCGGCGGGCTCCCTGCAGGTGGTGGCGACCGACCACGCCGCCTTCACCACAGGTCAGAAGCGCATGGGCTTGGCCGGCTTCCCGATGATCCCGAACGGAACCGGTGGGCTCGAGGACCGGATGCCGGTGCTCTGGACGAAAGGCGTCGATACGGGCCGCCTGACGCCCAACGAGTTCGTGGCGTGCACATCGACCAATATCGCCAAGATACTCAACGTCTATCCGAGGAAAGGCGCCATCGTCGAAGGGGCGGATGCCGATGTCGTGGTCTGGGACCCGAAGATCAAGAAGACGATCTCTGCTACCACCCAGAAGTCGATCATCGACTACAACGTCTTTGAGGGCGTCGAGGTCTCGGCCCAGTCGCGCTATACGCTGAGCCGCGGCGAGGTGATCTGGGAGCATGGCAGGAACTCGCAGCCCCGCCCCGGCCGCGGGCGGTTCGTGCGTCGCCGGGCCTTTCCGGCGGTGCATGAGGCG
>JAPOPO010000211.1 GCA_026712885.1 Rhodospirillales bacterium
GGTCCGGGCCGATACGAACGGCTCATCCGTTCCGCCGTCGATGACCGCCGCGTAGGTGCGGTGACTCTCCGCGAACTTGATGAAGTTGATGGACGCAGGCGGCGCCCCGGGGATGTCATCCGCCGCCTGGCGGACGCGATCGAGGAAGTTGTCGGGATAGGCGGATTCTTGGCCGTGAAGCGGCGCCGCCACTATGGCTGCCACCACGACCGTGCACAGACTTCCTATCGAACTGGTGGTCGATTTGCCTCGGGCCGCCAGTTTGTCTGTTGTGTAAGCTATGGCTGTGCTTCGTCCAGCATGAACTGCAGCGCTTCCAGGATTTCCTCGTCGCTGAGGTCCGGCCGACCGCCCTTGGGCGGCATGACGCCCACTTCGCCCTGGTAGCCGTTGATTACCCGATCCGTGAGCACTTCCGGTCCCTGGGCGATGCGCGGCGCCCAGGCTTGCGCATCGCCGAACACGGGTGCGCCGCCGACGCCGGGGGCGGCGTGACAGAGGTAGCAGTTGTCGTTATAGACCTGCGGTCCCGACATGGGCGCGCTCACGCTGTCTACCACGGTATGAACGACAGGCCGAACGCCAACGTCGGGATCGCCGATCAGCGCGACGCGGCCGATCGGGCGAATCCGCTCGTCGGTGGTGCCCATGAAGCCGGCGTCGTCGAAACGGTCGGCGCCGGTGCCCGCCGAAAAGGCCTTCATGAAGACGATGCCGGCCAGCACGCCCAGGAAGACGCCCAGGACGAGCATGAAACCGTCGTAAAAGCGTTGATTCCTGGTTGACAAGAACGGCTCCGGAGGCGCGGGCGCACGAGTATAGCCATTCTCGCCGATGCATCAAAGCAGCCTGTCCAGGCAGCGCAAGTGGATGGCTTCCGCCACGTGCTCCGGCGCCAGCGCCTCGGCGCCCGCCAGGTCCGCCACGGTGCGCGCGACCTTGAGGATCCGGGTCGTCGTCCGGTTGCTGAGCTGCCAGCGGTTGGATGCCTGCATCAGTACCCGGCGCGCACCTGGGGTGAGTGCCGCGGTCCGCCACAGTTGTCGATTCGTCAGCCTCGCATTCAGCACGCCGCTGCGCTCCCGTTGCCGTCGGCGTGCGGCAGACGCCTCGCGGGCAAGGGCCATGCTCTCCCCCTCACTGAGGGGCTGGACCAGTTCGTCGAAGGAAATCCGCGGTATCTTCATTTGAATGTCAAAGCGGTCCACGAGGGGACCGGAGAGCCTGGACCGGTACTGCTCCAGGCGCGATGGCGTGCACCGGCAGCGATCCGTGCCGTCACCATGGTAACCACAGGGACAGGGATTCATCGCCGCTATCAGTTGAAACTCGCACGGGAAGCGCACGCGGTGGTTGCTTCGCGCGATGGTCACCGTGCCGTTCTCCAGCGGCTCGCGCATCGCCTCCAGCGCGCTGCGCGAGAACTCGGGCAGCTCGTCCAGGAACAGCACGCCGAGATGGGCGAGGGATATCTCGCCGGGTTTCGGCCGGGACCCGCCGCCCACCAGTGCCGCTGCGGTCGCCGTGTGGTGTGGATTGCGGAACGGCCGCTCGGCCCGAAAGATCGGCTCGAGCGAAACGCCGGCGACGGAGGCGATGCTCGCTACGCAAAGCATGTCGTCGGCCGACAGGCGGGGCAGCAGCGTGATGAACCGCTGGGCGAGCATGCTCTTGCCGCTGCCCGGCGGACCCAGCATGAGCAGGTGGTGCGCTCCGGCCGCGGCAACGAGCAGCGCACGCTTGCCTCCACTGTGTCCGCGCACGTCGGACAGGTCCACGCTGAAGGGTCGCGAACGATCCAGCGCGGAGGACTCCAGCGTCTTTAGCGGAACCTCGCCGCTGAGGTGTTTCACCACGTCCATGACATGTGAGGCGGGGTATACGCGGGCGTCGTCCACCAGCGCGGCCTCGGCGGCATTGCCCGCGGGGAGAATCATCGCCCGGCCGGCGTCCCGAGCGGCCAGCACCGCCGGCAGGGCGCCCAGCACGGGCCGCAA
>JAPOPO010000171.1 GCA_026712885.1 Rhodospirillales bacterium
AAGGTGCCGATCATGGAGCACGTCCTCTCTGCCAGCATCGCGGCCTGGCAGGTGGAGGAATACGGTCTCGCGATAGGTCTTCCGGGCGAGGACGCGCGGCCGGCCGGCGAGTAGGAAGCGCGCAGTGGCTGCCGCCGGGCGGCGGGGACTCGGACCGGCGGCAGCGCCGCACGAACTCCTCCGCGCGGGACCGGACCGTGGGCAGAATCCCACATCCGTTGCCGGCCTCTGCCGCGAGCACTCCGCCATCGCCTGCGTTCCGTAGGATCCCCGGCAAACTACCCGCGCGCATCGATCGAGCAAAACGTGAGGCTGATGCACGTGCGCCTCCCTGCCGCCCTTCGCCCGCCGAACGTCCGATTCACAATCATCGACGTGGTTGCACGCGGTCGCGGCGCGGAGCGTGGCGGCCACGGCCGGCCGCAACGCGGCACCGGTTGTCGCCAGAGATCCTTCGGGCCGGGTTGTGCGCCTGCCGGCCGGGAAGAGGTTCCCGGAGCGGGAAGCCGCCGGCGAGGCTCCCGAATGGGGCGGCGGCCCTTGGCGTCCGCGCGCCGGCGTAGTAAGCAGCCGCCCCCGCCACACCATCGGAGACTCGAAACAACACATGGCGACTTCCGCTCCCCGCAAGGCTGCCGCGCTCAAGGAAGCGATGACCAAGACGCAACTGGTGGCTTCGCTATCGGAGTCGACCGGGCTTCCGAAGAAAGACGTCGCCGCGGTGCTCGACGAACTTGGCGTTCTCGTCGAGCGCCACATCAGAAAACGCGCCGTGGGCACCTTCACGCTGCCCGGCCTGCTCAGGATCGTGCGTGCGCGCAAGTCCGCCAGGAAGGCGCGGACGATGATCTCGCCGCGCACCGGCGAAGAAATCGAAGTAGCCGCAAAGCCGGCGTCCACGGCGGTCAAGGTCCGGCCGCTGGCGGGCCTCAAACGGATGGTGGAATAGCTCCCCGCAGCCGGAACGGCGCCCGCGTTCCGGCTGCGCAACCCGGCATGTGAGACGAACCGGCGTGCCCGAGCTGCGCCTCAGATCACCTCGATGTCCCTCGCCTGAAGGCCGCGCGTCCCCTGCTCCACCATCACGCTCACGCGCTGGCCCGTCTCCAGGCCGCCGAGCCCCGCGCGACCGAGCACGCTGACCGGCACGAACACGTCCGGCCCGCCGCCCTCGGGAACCACGAAGCCGTATCCCCTGGCGGCGTCGTAGAACTTCACCCTGCCGGAACGCTGCTCGACCGGCCCGCCCGGCCGGCCGCGGTCCCAGCCTCGCTCGCGCCAGCCCCGGTACGGCTCGTCGCGGCCCGCAGGTTGGGCCGCAGCGGTCGAGGCGTCGACGGCGACGATGGACGACACCATCGGACCCCGCCGTCCTTCCGCCACCTCGCAGGTCACTGTCGCGCCCTGCGGCAGGGTGTCGTACCCGGCGTCCCGGACCGCAGAGGCATGGCAGAACAGATCGGGCGAGCCGTCGGCGGGGATCAGGAAGCCGAAGCCTTTCGACGGTACGAACCACTTGACGTTGGCCACCACGCGACGGGCCGACGACGCATCCGCCGCGCCGTGCCCATCGTTGCGTTCCACGCGCGGGGAGCCGCGGCTCTCCGCCGGGCCGGGGGATGCGGTCGAGGCATCAACGGCGTGGATCCGCCAGACCTGCGGCCCACGCCGGCCCTGCTCGACTTCGCAGGTGACGCTCGCGCCTTCGGGAAGCGTCAGCCAGCCCGCACCGGATACCGCAGACGCATGGCAGATGAGATCGAGCGAGCCGTCGGCGGGCGCCAGGAAGCCGAACCCCTTCACCGGGTCGTACCATTTCACCCTCGCCACGACCGTGGCGCCGGGCGCCGATGCCGGGCTTCTTTCGATCATTCCGAACGACCTGACTTCTGCCGAGTGCCGGAGCAAGCGTGCCGCCGGGCCAGCGGTCCAATGAGTGCTTCGAAGCGGTCTTCGCCGCCGGTCCCATCCTAGCCGCGGTCGGGATGCGGCAACAGACCGGCGCCCGCCTCGCCCGCCTCGAGTGTCCCCGCATGACGAAGCGGCGCCCTCCGTCACCCCCGCACGCCTTGTTCCGCCGCCTCCCCGCCGTGCTTCCGCCGCACACGCCTGTGCGCCGCTGCGAGCGAGAGGTCGGCCGTGACGCAGGCGGCGGGGCCGGCGCTGCGGAGCGGGTCCCCGCCGTCGGCAACCACCACCGGGGGAGAGCGGCCATGCAGACCGGCCGGATGTTCCATCGCGACGCGCAGACCTTTCTGGTGCACCTGTTCGGCAGAGGCCTCGATGACGAGCGCTACGTGGTCGAGACGTATCGCTCCCTCCCCAGCGGCGAGATCCGTCCCGTCGAGGCCGGGCAGCCGAAGT
>JAPOPO010000136.1 GCA_026712885.1 Rhodospirillales bacterium
ACCGGAGACGACCCGCACAACAGTCCCAAGGCGGTCCCCGGAGAGGACTATGTGGCGACCGACGACATGCTGACCTTCGAGCCGGGCGAGACCCTGAAGACCGTCGAGGTCGACGTGCTTGCCGACGACCATGACGAGGATCATGAGACCATGCGGCTTATTCTGTCGAACGCACAGGGCGCGCGGATCGACAGGGCCTCGGCGCTCGGCGTCATCAAGAACGACGGGCCTATTCCGAGAGCATGGCTGGGGCGCTTCGGGCGCACGGTGGCCGAGCAGGTGCTGGACGCCGCCCTGAGCCGGATGCGGGCGGCGCGGCAGCCCGGCGTCGAGGTGACGCTCGCCGGGCAGCGGGTCGGCGACGGGCGGAGTCCGGTCGGGGGGGCAGACGGAGCCGCGCGCCTGTCGGACTGGCTTGAGGGTGACACCGATCCGGACTGGCGGGACCGCGACGGCCCCACGTCCCTGGCGTCGCGCGGCGTCACGCAACGCGACCTGCTCAGCGGCAGCTCCTTCGCTGTCACGGCAGAAACCGGGCAGCACGAGTATGTCACCCTCTGGGCACGGGGCGCCGTGACCCGCTTCGACGGCCGCGAGGGCGACCTCACGCTCGACGGCGAGGTCGCGAGCGCCATGGTGGGTGCCGATTGGGCCCGCGATGCCTGGACCGCCGGTCTCATCGCTTCACGCAGCGTCGGCGAGGGCAGCTACGCCGGCAATAGCAGCGGCCGGGTCGAGGCCACGCTCACGGGGTTCTATCCTTGGGGGCGGCTTGCGCTCTCCGAGCAGACGGACGTCTGGGGGGCCGCCGGCTACGGCACAGGCGAACTCTCGGTGACCCCGAAGAAGCCGGGGATCGACGAGGACGGCGCCACGATCCGCACCGATCTGGATCTGCGAATGGCGGCGGTAGGCCTGCGCGGCCATCTACTCGATGGCTCCGAGGACGGCTTCACCCTGACCGCCAAGACCGACGCCCTGATTGTGCGGACGGCGTCCGAAGCGGCGCGCGGGCCGGACGGCGGCAACCTGGCTGCGGCCCGGGCCACGGTGACCCGGCTGCGTCTCGGCCTGGAAGGGGCGCAAACGATACCGCTCGAGGGCGGTGCGACACTGACTCCCTCCGTCGAGATCGGCGTGCGCCGGGACGGCGGCGATGCCGAGACCGGGTTCGGCATCGATTTTGGCGGCGGGATCGCCTGGTCCGATCCGAAGAGTGGGCTTAGCGCGGAGCTGCGCGGGCATGCGCTTGTCTCCCACGAGGCGGATGGCTTCCGTGAGCGCGGCGTCACCGGCTCGCTCGCCTGGGGTCCGAAGCCGTCTTCGGTGCGCGGCCCGACTCTGACGCTGACCCAGACGGTTCGCAATGCGGCCTCGGGCGGCGCCGATGCGCTGCTGGCGCGGGGCGCGCTGACAGGCGTTGCGGCGCAGTCCGACTCAGGATCGGACGGTGACGGCGACCTGCAGCATCGCCGGCTGGAGGCGAGGTTCGGCTACGGCTTCCCGGCCTGGGGCGGCAGCTTCGCGTCGGTTCCGGAGATCGGCCTTGGCCTCTCCGACACCGGCCGGGAGTACATCCTGAGCTGGCGCTTGCTAGGCGAAGGGTCCCGCGGCCCCGGCGCGTTTCAGCTGTCGACGGAGGTGCGCCGGCTCGAGAACAGCAACGGCCCGGCGGAGCACCGCATCGGCGCCCGGCTCTCAGCGCGGTGGTAGCCGGCAGGAGGCGCCCTGTCCTCTGACGTGCCCCGCAACGCGACGCAGGCTGCCGATCTGGTGAGGACTGCACGCTAGAACCGGGCCGTAAGCTTGACGCCGACGGCGTGCTCGGGATCGGCGTTGTCGTTGGCGTTCTCCCGCCGCGTCACCTCGACGCGAAGCTCCAGCGCCTCAGCCTCGATGCCCTCGCGCGACACTCGCCAGCCCAGGTTGTAGTCACGACCCGCTGTCGAGAGCGCAAGGCCTGCCTCCGGTGTCATCGTGAAGCGGTCGCTGAAGGCGGCGATGCCGTAGCCGAACCGCACCTCGAAGCGTCGCTGCCGAAGATCGTTATCGTTGGCTGCCAGACCCGCCACTGTCGAGCGTCCGAACAGCGTGTCCACGCCGCCCGTGGTCTGTACGCCCATCGTCTGATGCAGCGTTAGCTCAGGACCCCGGCCCGATGAGCCCGCCGGCTGCCAGGACAGCGATCCTGCGATGCCGCGCTCCCGAAAGCCCTCGGACTCGTGACTGAGCAGACCGCGGCCACGGAGTGCCGCCGAGAGTCCGCGCCGGGGATCCGACCAGGCAATTCCGCCACCGACATCGATCCCAAAGCCGGTCTCGGCATCGCCGCCGTCATGGCGCACTCCGATCTCGAAGTTCGGGGTCAGCGTCGCCCCACCCCCGAGGGGGAAGGGGCGGGAACCCTCGAACCCGAAACGCAGCCGCGTCACCTCGGCCTTGGCCGCGGCCAGGTTGCCGTTCTCGCTCCGCACCGCCTCCGTGCGCGTTCGCACGCCCATCGCGTCGGTCTTGATCGCGAGCGCGAGCCCGCCGTTCTCCGGCGCCTCGACCAGCAGCCCGCGCAGGCCGGCCGCCGCCATCGCGAGATCGAGATCGGTCCGGAGTGGTGCCCGGCGCTCCGGGGTGAGGGTCAGCGTGCCCGCGCCGTAGCCGGCGAGGCCCCAGATCGAAAGCCGATCGCTCAGTGCATAGCGGCCCCAGGGGTAGAGCCCGGTCAGGCTCGACGTTACGCCGCCGGTCTCCGAGGGCGCCCGGTAGCCGCCCTCGCCCCGGCTGTGCGCCATCACCAGCCCGGCAGTTGCGGCCCCTCGCGTCCAGTCTGCGCCCAGCAGGCCGCTTGCCGCCTCGCCGTCGAGCGTGAGATCGTCGTCGCGCCCGTCGAAGCGGGTCACCGCCCCCCGGCCCCAGAGCGCGAAGTGGCCGGTGCTTGGCTTGCCAGCCGCCAACGCAAAGGAAGAGCCGGTCAGAAGATCATTCTGAGTCACGGTGCGGAATCCGAACCCGCGCTGTCGTTGAGGATCGCCCTGACGTCGCAGCCAGTCGGACAGACTGCGCTCCGCCGCCTGCGCGGGCCTGTCGTCCGGTGCCGTGCCCGGCCGAGACGCGATTCGCTGCCCCGCTACACTCAGCTCCACGCCCGGCGCACGCGGCGCGGACATGCGCCCCTCCACCGCGTCGATGACCTGGTCCGCAACCGCACGCCCGAAGCGTGCGAGCCACGCCTGCGGTATCGCGCCGGTATTGTTGATGGTGCCCGTCGCCTCGGCGGACCTGATCATGACCGGCTTCAGAAAGACGCCGCCGTCGTCCACCTGCCGGGCGTTGCTGAGACGGACCTTCACGGTCTCGCCGTCGTCGTTGATCGAGTCCGCGATGAGTGCGACGCCCGCCTCGACGGACACTTCCCCCGGCTGGATGACGAGCCGGGTGACCTGCGGCCGGTAGTCCGCGCTTGGAGTGGCAGTGCCCTTGTCGGATCCGGAGTCGATGGTCTCGAAGTCGACGTACACGTACCGCTGTGTGGGCTTGGAAAGACTGACGGTGAACACGATCTCCCCGTCCTGCTCGTCCGCGCTCGCGTCCTCGATGGAAACGCCGCGCACGTCCGAGGGCATGAAGGTGTGAGTCAGCGGTTCGTCGAGTTTGAGGCCGCCCACCGTGCATACCGCCCCGATCGAAGCGCAGGTCGGCTTGTACCGAAATGTGACTCGCGTTTCGGTGGCCGCATCGATCGGGGTCACGGTCAGGTGCCAGGTGCGGCTCAGCGGATCGCCGCCCGGGCCGATCGCCTTGCCCACTTGGCGCACATCTGTGATAGCTCCGTTGCTGAGCGCGAATACGTAACTCCTCAAGTCCGCGAGCGAGAGTTCGACGGGGGCGCTCAGCTTGAAGGCGGCCCGGT
>JAPOPO010000199.1 GCA_026712885.1 Rhodospirillales bacterium
GCGGCGCCCATGCAGTAGCGGGTGGCGCCGGCCTCACGGGCGCGCCGGGCCTCGGCCAGCACCTCGTCGCGGGACATCAGCTTGCCCGCTTCGAGCCCGGTGTCGTAGCGCGCGCTCTGCGGGCAGTAGGCGCAGTCCTCCGGGCAGCCGCCGGTCTTGATGCTGAGCAGCGTCGACATCTGCACCTGGTTAGGGTCGAAGTGGCGGCGATGGGCAGTCTGAGCGCGGAACATCAGCTCGGCGAAGGGCAGCGCGAGCAGCACCTCGACCTCCGCCGCCGACCAGTCATGCCTGAGCGCGGGCGCAACACTCGGCGGCGCGTCCGCGCCGATCGCCTCGACAGTTTCCATGATCGCTGGTCTCCGGCTCTCGACCGGCGCAGGATAGGCCCGCCCGCCGCCGGGTCAAGGAATCCGATGGGATCAGGAGACGCCGTGCGCGTCGCGTATCGCGCGCGGCCAACGGATATGCCGACCTTGGCATACAATATGTTGGGCTGTCGTCCGTTGACGGACTACAAGAACGGCACAATACATTGACGAGAAGCCGCGCCCGCATCATGCTTGCCACGATTTTGACAAAATTCGAATACCGTGAGACCGACTGCCGCATCCGCTGCGCTCGACTTGATCGAGCATGACGACCTCGCCGCCGCCCGCCGTGTGGTGAGCCAGGAATCGCGCGCGCTCGCGCGGCTTGCCGAGGCGTTGACCGGGCGCTTCGTGGAGGCCACTGAGCTGCTCGCCGCCACGCAGGGCCGAATCGTGCTCTCCGGCATGGGCAAGAGCGGCCATATCGCCAACAAGATCGCCGCGACCTTCGCCTCGACCGGGGCACCGGCGCTCTTCGTTCATCCGGCGGAGGCGAGCCACGGCGATCTTGGCATGATCACCGAGGCGGACACGCTGCTCATGCTCTCGAATTCGGGCGAGACGCCGGAGCTCGCCAATCTCGTGACGTACGCCAATCGCTTCCGCATCCCGCTCGTCGCCATCGTGGGGCGAGCACCGAGCACGCTTGCGGATGCTGCCACCATTGCGCTCGTCCTGCCCGACGAGCCGGAGGCGGGCACCCTCGGTCTCGCGCCGACGACATCCACCATCATGATGCTGGCGCTGGGCGATGCGCTCGCGGTCGCCTTGCTGGAGCGCAAGGGCCTCACGGCCGAGGATTTCAAGCTCTACCACCCCGGCGGCAAGCTCGGCCGGCGGCTGGTGCGGGTCGCCGACATCATGCACGCGGGCGACGACCTGCCGCTCGTCCCCGCCGTTACCTTGATGGCAGAGGCTTTGATCGTCATGACGGCGAAGCGCCTCGGCTGCGTCGGCGCAACCGACGCGCAGGGCGCGCTGGTCGGCATCGTGACCGACGGCGATCTCAGGCGACACATGGACGATGGCCTGCTGCAGCGGCCGGTTACCGAGATCATGACCAACGATCCGGTGACGATCCATGCCGGCGCGCTCGGCGCGGAGGCCGTGCACCTGATGAACCAGCGCCAGATCACCAGCCTCTTCGTGGTCGAGGCGAAACGGCCCGTCGGCGTCGTGCACGTTCACGATTGCCTGCGGGCGGGACTGGCATGAGCAAGGGACCGGGCGGAGCGGCGGGCGGTGTCGCGCCGGCAGGCCGGCTCCGGCACTATCGCGCAGACGGTAGCGGCAATGTCGGCCGCCCCGGTCGCTACAGCGGTTTCGTCGGCCTCATGCGCTACCTGCTGCCGGTGATGGCGGCGGCCCTGCTGGGTCTGGTCGTGGCGTGGCCGCTGGTGGGCGACGGGGAGGAAGGCATCCACGTCCCGCTGACCGAGGCCCCCGAGATGGACGGCCGATTGACCATGGTCAATGCCAACTATCAGGGGACGGATGCGAAGAATCGGCCCTTCACCGTAAGGGGGAAAGAGGCGTTTCAGCCCGAGAGCGATTCGCCTATCGTGCATCTCAGCGGAATTGAGGCCGACATCTTTGGCGATCAGGCGCGGAATGGCATGATGGCGCTGACGGCGAACGAGGGCCTCTACCAGCGCGATGCCGAGCAGCTAGACCTCACCGGGGACGTGACGGTCTGGTCCGACGAGGGTCACGAGTTCCGTACCACCAAGGCCCATATCGATTTCCCGGCTGGTATCGCGAGCGGCAACGAGCCGGTGAGCGGCAAGGGCCCGTACGGGTTGGTCGACGCCGGCAACTTCGCGCTCCTCGAGCGGGGAGAAGTCATGACCTTCGGTGGCCGGGTGCGAATGACTCTATTGCCGCATGCGTTGGGAGGTATCGATGGCGCTTCCGGGAGACAAGGCGATGAGAACCGGGGCTAGCCGGTCGGATTGGAAGCGGCGCCCGTGGCGGCTGGGTCTGCTCGCGCCCGCGCTCGCAGCAGCGCTCATGCTGGCAGGCGCAGGCGCGGCGCAGGATGCGGATGACGGGGCCGGCCGGGCCAGTCAGGCAATCGAAATCACCGCGGACACCCTCGAAGTGCGGCAGTCGGAGAACGTCGCAGTCTTCGAGGGCAGCGTCCACGCCATTCAAGGCGAGCTGGTGCTGAACGCCGACATGCTCACCGTCTATTACCGTGAGGTTGAGGGCGACCAGGGCGACCTCGGGGTCTCGCGCATCGATGCCGAGGGCAACGTCGTCATTTCATCGCCGGACGAGACGGCACAGGGCCAGCGCGGCGTCTACGACGTCGAGAACGCTCGCATCGACCTCGCCGGCGGCGTGGTCTTGAACCGGGGCAACAACATCGTCAGGGGCGAAGTGCTGACGATGGACCTGGAATCAGGGGTCAGCCGGGTCTCCGGCGGCAGCACGCGCGTGCAAGGCCTGTTCGTCCCGGAGGATGAAGGAGAGTAACGCGTGCAAGGCAATGAGGTGATCGCCGCATGACGCCGCCCGTGACCGCCGGCGTCGAGGGAAGCCCCGCGACTCCTGTCGTCCTCTCCGGCAGCCCGGGCCTGCGCACGGAGAACCTGGGCAAGAGCTTCAAGAAGCGGCCGGTGCTGCGCGGCCTGAGCCTGACCGTCCAGCGCGGCGAGGCGGTCGGCCTGCTGGGCCCTAACGGTGCGGGCAAGACGACCTGCTTCTACCTGATGACCGGGCTGATGGCGGCAGACTATGGCCGTGTCTTCCTCGACGGGCACGACATCACGGGGCTCCCCATGTACCGGCGCGCGCGCCTCGGCCTCGGCTACCTGCCGCAGGAGGCCTCGATCTTTCGCGGGCTCAGCGTGGAGAACAACATCCGCGCCGTGCTGGAAGTCTCCATACCGGCGCGGAACGAGCGCGAGCTCGTGCTCGACGAGCTGCTCGCGGAATTCTCGATCACCCATTTGCGGCGCACGCCTTCGCTCGCGCTCTCTGGCGGCGAGCGGCGGCGGGTCGAGATCGCCCGCTCCCTCGCCTCGAAGCCGCGCTTCATTCTGCTCGACGAGCCGCTATCGGGAATCGATCCGATTGCGGTCGCCGAGATTCGCGAGCTCGTCGCCCACCTCAAGGACCGCGGCATCGGCGTGCTTCTGACGGACCACAACGTGCGGGAGGCGCTCGACATCGTCGATCGCGCCTACATCATCAACGAGGGCACCCTGCTGATGGAGGGCGCGCCCTCGGACATCGTCTCCCACGATGAGGTTCGCCGGGTTTACCTCGGCGACCGCTTCCGCCTCTAAGCGTTCCTTCTCTAGGCGACCTGCTTCGCCATCTCGGCACGCCGCGCCTCGGTGGCGGGCATGTCGACCTCCAACGCCTCGGTGAGCACGACACCGTACGCCTGATAGGCGTGCTCGCGGGTGCAAAAGTCGTCAAGCACGTCGTCCCGCACCTGCTCGGCCGGCCGCTCCAGCGGGTCCCCGTAGCCGCCCCCGCAGGGACCCAGGAAGCCGATGCAGTCCCCTGTCTGGTTACGCAGCCCGTGGATCTTCGCCGGCAGGTCATCGATCCGCTCCGGCTCCGCGATGTTGTACTTGATGAGGCGCCCGCCTTTGCCGGCGGTGCCGCCGCGGAAGCCCCAGGGCGGGTCGTCGTGCCGGTCCGCCTCGTGGGTGAGGAAGCCCGGCGTCAGATAGCGCTGCACCTTGATCACGCCGATGCCGCCGCGATGGCGCCCCGCGCCCGGCATCACGTCGTCACGCAGCTCGTAGCGATCGCAGAGCAGCGGCAGGTGCATGCCGAGGTCCTCGATCGGATTGTTGCGCGTGTTGCGCATCAGCTCCTCGATCGTGTCGGGCCCGTCGGAATAA
>JAPOPO010000208.1 GCA_026712885.1 Rhodospirillales bacterium
CAGGATGTTGACCAGGTTGTTGCCGAGCAGGATCGCCGCGATCAGCCCTTCGCGGTCGGCGCGCAGGCGGCGCACGGCCGCGGCGCGCGCGTCTCCCCGCCGGGCGCGGTGGTGCATGCGCGCGCTGCTGACTGCGGTGAGGGCCGTCTCGGACCCGGAAAAGAATGCCGAGAGCACAAGCAGCGCCACTATGGCGCCGATGACGATCCAGAATTCGACCGTCATGCCGCGAGCGCCTCGTCGAGCAGGGCGGCCAGCGCCTCCTCCCCGACATCGCGGTGGACGAACGCGCGCCCGATGCCGCGAGCGAGCACGAGCACGATCCTGCCGGCCTCGGCCTTCTTGTCGCGCCGCATCCGCTCGATCAGCGCATCGCGGCGGCCGGGCGAGGCATTGGCGCCGGGCGGGTCCACGGGCAGGTCTGCGCCCGCGAGGTGCGCCCGCATCCTGTCCAGGTCCTCCTCCGGGCAGAGCCCGAGCCTTACCGACATGCGGAACGCCATGACCATGCCGAGCGATACCGCCTCGCCGTGGAGCAGCGCATCGCAGAACCCGGCTTCCGCCTCGAAGGCGTGCCCGAAGGTGTGGCCCAGATTGAGCAGGGCGCGGCGCCCCGCCTCGCGCTCATCGGCTGCAACGACATCGGCCTTCGCCTCGCAGCTGACGGCGATGGCGTGGGCGAGCGCGTCATCCTCGCGGGCGAGCACGCGCCCGCCATTGGCCTCCAGCCACCCGAAAAAGTCGGGGCGGTCGATAAGGCCGTATTTCACGACCTCCGCGTAACCCGCCCGGAGTTCGCGGTCCGGCAGGGTCGAAAGCGATGTCGTGTCGGCGAGCACGAGGCGCGGCTGATGGAAGGCGCCGACCAGGTTCTTGCCCTGCGGCGCGTCTATGGCGGTCTTGCCGCCGACGGCGCTGTCCACCTGCGCGAGCAGGGTGGTCGGTATCTGCACATAGTCGATGCCGCGCAGCAGGATGGCTGCCGCGAAGCCCGCAAGGTCGCCCACCACGCCGCCGCCGAGCGCGACGATGCAGCCGCCCCGGTCGAGGCCGGCGCTCAGCAGCCGGTTCAACAGGTCTTCCAGATGGCGGAAGGACTTGGTCGCCTCGCCGGGCGGGAGCACGATGGGCGTAAAAGCGATGTCCACCGCGTCGAGCCCGGCCGCCAGCCGCGCAAGATGGCGCGCGGCGACATTCTCGTCCGTGACGACCGCCACGTGGCGGCGCCGGAGCACCGGCAGCAGATAATCCCCCGCGCGTTCCATCAGGCCCGGCCCGGCGACGATGTCGTAGCTGCGCTCCCCGAGGCCTACCTCGATTTTCCGCACCTGGGTCATTCGCCGGCCTCCGCGCCCTTGCCGGCGAAATAGCCCGCGCCGCTCAGCGCGTCTTCCACCCGCTGAACGGTCTCTTCCACCGGCCCTCCCTCGCTGACTACCGTCAGATCGGCGAGCGCATAGACCGGATAGCGTTTTTCGATCAGGTCGGCGAGGGTGCGCCGCGGGTCGGCCGTCTTGAGCATCGGACGATTGGCTCGCCGGGACACCCGTTCCCAGAGCACGTCGAGATCCGCCTTCAGCCACACCGAAACCGCACGCTGGGCAATGACGGCGCGCGTGGAAGCGTTCTGGAACGCGCCTCCGCCGGTGGCGAGCACATGCACCGGCCCGTTCAGCAGCCGCGCGATGACCTTGCGTTCGCCTTCGCGGAAGACGGCCTCCCCCTGCATCTCGAAAATGTCCTCGATGGAGCAGCCGGCGGCTTCCTGGATTTCGGTGTCGGCGTCGATGAACTTCAGCCCCTGGCGTTGGGCCAGCAAGCGGCCGACCTTGGTCTTGCCGGCGCCCATCATGCCGATCAGTGCGACGGTTCTGATGAAGCTCATTCGGGGCATTCCCGGGATATGGGCGCGCGCGGCAGGAAGCAAAGCCTCGATTTTGCCGCATTCGCGCCTTTGAACGACTTTCGCTAGAATCGCATTATCGGGAATGAGCGCCGGACCGCCACCCCGGAGGGCGAAAGCGAGGAAGGGCAATGGACGCTCGGAGACTGTTCCTGAACGCGTTGGTCGGGCTTTTCGGCGCGGTGGTGGTGGCCGGGCTGCTGTATTTCGGTTTCGTCGAATCGCCTCCGCCTGAAACGGCGGTGGAGAAAGTGTTGCCGGATGACCGTTTCCCTCGCTAGGGCCCTGATTTGCGGGCTCGCTGCCGGCTTCGTCGCCGCAGCGGCCGGGGCTTCCGAGAAGCGCGCGCCGATCCGGCTCATTCCGACAGCTCCGCTGCCCGCAGCCGAAGCGACTCCGGAGCTGGAGCAACAGCCGCCGCAGGCGCAGCCGTCGGCGGTCCAGACCGTTCTGGTCGCTCCCGCGAAGCCGAGCGACCCCGACTCGGCCGGCCTGCCGGGCTTCGAAGGCGGGTTCGGCCTGCCGCTCTGGCGCGGAAGTTCGAAGGAGGCGGTCGCCCGCCTGCTCGAAGGGTTGCCGCAAACCGTTGCGTCGCCGGTGCTGCGGGGTGTTTTGTTCCGGGTTCTGGCAGCCGGCGCAGCGCCGCCGGAGGGCGAGGGGCCGCGCCTGGTGCCATTGCGGGTGCGTCAACTACGGAATCTGGGCCGCGACCGGGAAGCGTCGCTGCTGGCCGAGGCGGCCGGCCTTGAGGCGCCTGCTGCCATGGACCGATCCGAGCCGGTCGATCCGGCACTGGCGTCGGGCGACCTGGATGCCGCCTGCACTGCGGCGGACGCGGAAATGGCGCGCGCGCCCGCAACCTATGTACAGCGTGTGGCCGCATTTTGCGCCGCTAGGGCGGGGAATCTGGACCGGGCGCGGCTCATTCTCGATATTCTTCGCGAAGTGGATGCGGACGGCGACCCGCTGTTCGAGGGCTTGATGCTGCGTGCGATGGGTGCAACAGGCGACAGTGCGCCCGCGCTGCCCGACGACGGCCCGATCACTCCGCTTAATGTGGCGATGCTGGCCTGGCTCGATGAAGCGCCGCCGGAGGTATGGAGCCTCCGCAGCGACCCTGTGGCTGTGCGTGCGCGTGCGGGCCTC
>JAPOPO010000345.1 GCA_026712885.1 Rhodospirillales bacterium
GCCTCGCGATCAAGAAGCATGCGGATGCCGCGGCGGTCGCCGCCGCGGTCGGGCTCGACGAGGCCGAGGTGCGCGCCGTGCTGGACGACGCGGTGGCGAAAGGCCGCGCAGCGCGTGCCGGCGAGGCGTATTCCCTGACGCCGGTCGCCCGCGTTGCGCTGGACGGTGCGTATTCCCGGCTCTTTGCCGCGCAACGGGCCGATCCGGCGTTCACCACCGCATACGAGCGCTTCGAGGCGATCAATCGAGACCTCCACGCGCTGATGACCGCGTGGCAGACCATCGAGATCGATGGCGAGAGCGTGCTGAACGACCACTCCAACAAGGACTACGACAACAGGCTGATTGATCGCCTCGGCGCCCTGCACGAGCGGGCGGAGGCGATCCTGCAGCAGCTGAGCGCCGGGCTGCCGCGCCTCGCGAACTACGCGCGCAAGCTGGAAGCGGCGCTGGAGAAGGCCGAGGACGGCGCCATCGAATGGGTCAGCGGCGCGCGGATCGAGTCCTATCACACGGTGTGGTTCGAGCTTCACGAAGACCTGCTGCGGGTCCTCGGCCGCACGCGGCAAGAATAGGCATGGGCGCCGTCGGCCGCTGGGTCCTCTTCCTCGACGGCGTGGCGCAGCCCGACCGCGCGCTGGTTGGCGGCAAGGCGTGGGGCATCGACGTCATGCGCCACGCAGGCCTGCCGGTGCCGCCCGCCTTCGTGGTGACGACCGAGGCCTGCCGCGCTTATCTCGCCGAGGGCGCACTGCCGGGCGGCCTCCTCGACGAGCTTCACGCCGGCATCGCCATGCTGGAGGCCGAGACCGGACGCCGCTTCGGCGCGAGCGGACGTCCCCTGCTGCTCGCCGTCCGCTCCGGCGCCGCCGTCAGCATGCCGGGCATGCTGGACACGGTGCTCAATCTCGGGATCGACGAGGAGATCGAGACTGCGCTCGCGGCCGAGAGCGGCGATGCCGCCTTCGCCCGCGACACGCATAGGCGCTTCCACGAGATGTACGCGCGCATCGTGCTCAAGGCGGCGATCGACGGGCTTGCGCCTGACGGGTCCGTCGAAGAATGGCGCGCCGCCGTGGTGGCGGCGGGAGCCGCGGGCAGGGTGCCGGAGGCGCCGGCCGATCAACTTCTTGGCGCGGTCCGCGCCGTCTTCGACTCGTGGAACGGACGGCGCGCGAAGCGATATCGCCGGCATCACGGGCTTCCGGACGACGCAGGGACCGCCGTCACGGTTCAGGCCATGGTGTTCGGCAACCTCGGCGAGAACAGCGGAACGGGTGTGCTCTTCAGCCGCAACCCGCTCACCGGTGCACCTGCGCCCTACGGCGAGTATCTCGCCCGCGCTCAGGGGGAGGACGTGGTCTCCGGTCAGCGGACGCCGCAGGGACTGGATGCGCTGGCGTCGTCCCTGCCGGAGGCGCACGCCGCGCTGATCGACGCCGCGCACCGGCTCGAAGCGCTGAACCGGGATGTGCAGGACATCGAGTTCTCGGTACAAGAGGGCGCGCTCTACCTCTTGCAGACCCGAACCGCCGCACGGTCTCCCGCCGCGGCCGTGTGCGTCGCCGTGGATCTGGTGAACGAGGGAACGATCTCCACGGACGAGGCGCTGGCCCGCGTCAGCGCGGCCCAGGTCCGCTTGCTGCTCATGCCCCGCCTTGACGACGGTGCCGGGGAGAACGCCTCCCTGCTCGCCGAGGGAGAGGGAGCGAGCCCAGGCGTCGGCATCGGCAAAGTCGTGCTGGACGCTGATGCGGCCGAGGCGCGCGGCACGTCCGGCGAGGACGTGGTACTGGTGCGCCCGACCACCAGCCCGGACGACGTACACGGCATGGTCGCCGCCCGCGCCGTCGTGACGGCGACCGGAGGTGCGACCTCCCACGCCGCCGTGGTAAGCCGCTCCCTCGGCGTTCCCTGCGTCGTCGGCTGCGGCGCGGGCGTGGGCGATGCCCTAGCAGGCAGGGAGGTGACGGTGGACGGCAAGGCGGGAGAGGTGTTCGACGGCGCATTGCCGGTGAGCGCACCTGCGGAGACGGACGATCCGCAACTGTGCCAGATCGCGGACTGGGCTCGCGCAGCCGCGCCGCTCGCGGTCTACCGGGCGGATGAGGCAGCCCAAAACGACGCGCTCGAACTCGACCGCCTGCCCGGCGGCGAAGATCCCGAGAGGTTGCCGGAGCTGCTGCAGGGGGTATCGGGTGCCAGCGGTGGTGCGCTCGCCAGCGATGCGGGCGTGGCGGCCGCCGTCGCCGCCGGCCTCGACTTTATCGTCGTCCGCCACGCCCTGCCGGCACTGCTCGCGGCCTGTGCCGCCGCGCGCGCGGAGACCGTTGCATGACCATCGACCGCAAGGAGGTCGAGGCGCTGATCCGCCTCTTCGAGCGGTCGGACTGGCATGAGCTCCGGCTCGAGACCGACGGCCTGAAGCTGGTGCTCTCGAAGGACGCGGATGCGGCGGCGCTCGGGTCGGCGACGGCGGAGGCTGCCGCAGTCTCGGCGGAGCAGGCCCCGCCCAGTTCGGCGGACTCTCCGACCGACGCGACGCCCGCCGACGGGCTGGTGCCGATCACCGCGCCCAACCTCGGCACCTTCTACCGCGCGCCCAAGCCGGGGGTCGCGCCCTACGTGGAGGTCGGCCAGCAGGTCAGCGAGGCGACCGAGGTCTGCCTGATCGAGGTGATGAAGCTGTTCACGCCGGTGCGGGCCGGGATCAGCGGCCGGATCGCCAGGGCCTGCGTCGAGGACGGCGAGATGGTGGAGTTCGGCGCGCCGCTCTTTCTGGTCGAGCCGGAGGCCGA
>JAPOPO010000217.1 GCA_026712885.1 Rhodospirillales bacterium
CACCTCGTGGCGGTCGATCAGGCGCTGCATCGCCGGGATGATGTTGTCGGCGCCCTGCTCCTTGCTGTCCTCGAAGACCGGCGCGAGCGGCCGGCCGAGGATGCCGCCCATCATGTTGATCTCTTCGCAGGCGAGCTCGAGTCCGCTCTTGAACGAGAGACCGTCGGCGGCGGCCCAGCCGGTGAGCGGCACGCAGCCGCCGACCGGAATCGGCTCGCCCTCGGCCCGGGCGCCATCGTTGATGTCGGCAAGCAGGCCGCTGGTCATGGCGGCGGCGCCGAAGCCGGCAAGCCCCGCACCCTTCATGAAGTTCCGCCGGCTGGCGATGAAGCGCTTGCGCGCGCCTTCCTCTCTGCGTGTTCCGCGGCGTTTGATGATCATGGTCGCCTTCCTCCCTCTATGCCCAAGGCAATTACCAGCGCGCTATGGCCCTCCCGACAAGCGAGAACCCTTCGCCGTCGCGCGCTGTCAGCGGAAGTCTGCCCGGCTATGCAGCACTTCGCAATTGGGGAACGCGTAGCGTCATAACGGTCGGTGCGCCGTTGCATGGGGCCGGGGCAGCGCCCACCTCAACCAGACCACGCTGCGCGGAGGACACGGGGTCCCCGGCGCAGCCAGCGACAGGCGGAATGGCGGGATGCGCCGCCCCGCCTCGGAAGGAGAGCAAGCACATGAATTATTTCTTGGGGTAGACGGCATGCGCGGCCGTTGTTGGCCTGACAACCGGCGTGAGCCTCGCGTCTTCGCATGTGACCTACGAGGTCACGGTCACCAACAACATGGACGAAGAGCTTCTCGCGCCGGTGCTGGTCGCGCCGGTTTCCGAAGACGGCAAGATCTTCGTCGAGCGCTACGTTTCTCCGGAAGCGGAGCACCAGATCCTGACCGGAGACCCCGGAATGCTCGCGGAGGCCATCGGCGAGGACGCCGCAGTGGCCCACGGCATGGACGGGCCTCCCGGCGTTCTGCTCGCGCCGGGCAAGTCCATCACCTTCGAGGTGGCGAGCCACGCGGAAGAAGTCCGTGTTCTGGCGATGGTGGCTCCCACCATGTACGAGGACCACTACGTGACGGCGGTCGTGCAGTTGAACGGCGAGCCCATGTCCATCGGCCTCGACCGTTTCGACATCGGCTACGATGAGGGCCGCAAGACAATCGAGCCCGTCGCCGACGCGGTCGCGACCGTGCAAGTCAACGCGAAGCAGAGCTACTGAACGCTCGTTGGGCGCCGGCCGGTCGGGAAACCGATCGGCCGGCGTCGCATGTTCGGGGCGTCATCGCTATCGTCGGGTCAGACGTTGGGGAGGCAGGAGCGAGGCATGACCCGAGAACACACCTATAGCGCAACGGTGACCTGGACGGGAAACAGCGGCCAAGGCACGGCCGGATACAAGGCGTACACGCGCGACCACGACATCGCCTGCCCCGGCAAGCCCGTGATCCGGGGCTCGGCGGACCCCGCCTACCGGGGCGACGCGGGCCGGCATAATCCCGAGGACATGATGGTGGCCGCGCTCTCCGCCTGTCACATGCTCTGGTACCTGCACCTCTGCTCGGCCGCCGGTATCGTCGTTACCGCTTACGAGGACTCGGCCGAGGGCGTGATGCAAACCCATCCCCCCGGCGGCGAAGGCGAGTTTACGCGGGTCACGCTCAAGCCCCGCGTTACCATCACGGCCGAGAGCGATGCCGAGGCTGCCGCGCGCCTGCACGAGCAGGCCAACGCCAACTGCTTCGTCGCCCGCTCAGTCAACTTCCCGGTGGATCACGAGCCCGAAATAGTGAGCGTGTAGATGCGGCTCGCTACCGTCGCCGGCCAGCGGGCAATCATCTGACCTGAACTTTGACGCCGGGTCCGATCTCGGGGAAGCGGGTCGTCGCGATGCTCTCGCCGTCCGCGAGCCCGCCTGACACCACCACGTCGTTGCCGACCCGCGCGAGCAGCGCCACCGGACGGGGCTCAAGACGGCCGCCCACAACCGCGTAGACCGTATCGCCCCCC
>JAPOPO010000560.1 GCA_026712885.1 Rhodospirillales bacterium
CGATCTCGGGCCCTTCGCGCTCACCTTCATCTCGCTCACGCACTCGATTCCGGAGCCGAACGCGCTGCTCATCGAGACACCCTAGGGGCGGGGGCCAACCACCCCCCCCACCCCACACACAACACCACCCCCACCTCCCGGCGCGCCCCCGCCGCTCCCCCCCCCCTGCCGCAGCGCGGCCTCGTCCAGAGGATCGCCCACCAACGGGTCGGGGTCGATCTTCCAGTCGCCCGTGTGCATGACGCGCCCGTAGGGCGTCTCGATCAGCAGCGCATTCGGCTCCGGAATCGAGTGCGTGAGCGAGATGAAGGTGAGCGCGAAGGGCCCGAGATCGAGCCGGCCCGAGAGCGCCACTTCGGTCAGCGGCACCTCCGAGAGCAGCTTCGCGTCCGCCAGCTTCTCGCGCAGCACCGCGGCGGCGAAGGGGGTCGCGTACACGGGGCAGCGCAGCCTCGGCCAGAGATAGGCGACCGCGCCCAGATGGTCCTCGTGGGCATGGGTCAGCACGATCGCGAGCAGGTCCTTCCTGCGCTCCTCGATATAGGCCGGGTCCGGCATGAGCACGTCGATCCCGGGCAGCGTGTCCCCCGCGAAGGTGATGCCGAGATCGACCATCAGCCACTGGCCCTGACAGGCGTAGAGGTTGAGGTTCATGCCGATCTCGCCGGCCCCGCCGAGGGGCAGGAAATGCAGCGCGTCGCGCTGGACGCTGGGCGCAGCCGCCGAGGGCGCGTTCATCGGCTTCCCCGATTGCGCCGGTGGACCTCGCGCAAACCCCGGATCGTCAGGTCGGGATCGACCCTGTCGATCGCGTCCGTGGCATCGCCGAAGAGGCTGGCGAGCCCGCCGGTCGCGACCGTGGTCACGGGTGCTGCGATCTCGTCCTTCATGCGCGCTACGATCCCCTCGATCAGCCCGACGTAGCCCCAGTAGATGCCGGACTGCATGGCTGGCACCGTTGCCTGGGCGATCACCTTCTCCGGGCGCTTCACGTCAATGCGCGGCAGCTGCGCTGCGGCCCGATGCAGCGCCTCCAGCGAAAGCCCGATCCCCGGCGCGATGATGCCGCCCTCGTAGGTGCCGTCCGCGCTCACGGAATCGAAGGTGGTCGCGGTGCCGAAATCGAGGATGACGAGCGCGCCGGGATGGCGGATGTGTGCGCCGACGGTGTTGACCAGCCGGTCCGCCCCCACCTCCTCGGGCCGGGGCACGTTGACCGCGATGCCGAGCTCGACCCCAGGCTCGCCAACGACCTGCGCCTCGCAGCCGCAATGGTCGGTGCAGAGCGACTTCAACGCCCCGATCCCCTGCGGCACCACGCTGGAGACGATGGCCTCGTCGATGTCGGCGAGGTTGAGGCCTTTCTGCGCTAGGAGCTGGCCTAGCCAGACCGCGTATTCGTCGCTGGTGCGTCTGGCGTCTGTCATGGCGCGCCACTGGCCGCGCGGCGCGTCTTCCCCGTCGCCGTCGAACACGGCGAAGACGGTGTTGGTGTTGCCGGCGTCAACCGCGAGCAGCATTCCCCGCCTCCGCATCGGCCCGATCGCCGAAGATGACATCGCCGGCCGAGATGGAGAGCGGGGCCGTGCCCGGCCGCGCGAGCACCAGCGCGCCCTCCTCATCGAGCCCCTCGAACACTCCTGTAAGCCGCCTCTCGCCGTTCGTAACCGTCACCGGGCCGCCGAGCCCGTGGACCCGGGCGAGCCAAGCGCTGCGCACCGCCGCGAAGCCCTGCGTCTCCCACTCCCGCCGCCGCCGGTCGAGCGCCGCCAGCACCGATGGCAGCGCATCCTCCGGCGCGAGCGTCGGAGCACCGGCGTCAACGAGGCTCGTCGACGGGATGGGCCCTTCAAGTCCCGGATGGCTCGCGAGGTTCACGCCGATGCCGAGCACCACCCAGTCCACACGCCCACCCGGCCCGAGCGCGGACTCCAGAAGAACGCCGGCGACCTTGCCGCCGTCCATGAGGACATCGTTCGGCCATTTGCCGCGCGCCCGGCCGGGCAGCGGCCCGTCAACCAGGTCGAGCACCGCGAGCGCCGCGACGAAGGAGAGCTGCGCCACGTTCCGCGCCTCGCAGACAGGGCGGAGAACCGCCGAAAAGTAGAGATTGCCGGGCGGCGAGACCCAGGAGCGGCCTCGTCTGCCGCGGCCCGCCCGTTGCTGCCGCGCCCACACAACCGTGCCCTCGGGCGCGCCCGCCTCCGCCCGCGCCTTGGCCTCGTCGTTGGTGCTGCCGGCCTCGTCGAGGGCGATCAGAGCATAGCCCGGCGGCAGCGTCGCCGGCGGCATGGGCGTGGTGGCGGGGGTCGCGCTCAGGGCATGAGCGCCGCGGCAGCGGCTTCCGCCCCGGCCAATATCGGCGCCGGGTAGGCGAAGAAGAACAGCGTGATGATGCCTGTGCCCGCGAGTACGGCGGAAAGCTCCAGGCCGACCGGGCGGTCGAAGCCTTCCGCGGGCTCGTCGAAGTACATCACCTTCACGATCCGGATGTAGTAGTAGGCGCCGACGACGCTTGCCAGTACCCCGAAGACGGCGAGCCCGTAGAGCCCCTCGTCCACCGCGGCCAGGAACACGTAGAGCTTGCCGAAGAAGCCGGCGAGCGGCGGAATCCCCGCCATCGAGA
>JAPOPO010000170.1 GCA_026712885.1 Rhodospirillales bacterium
CTCGGGCGACTACGTGGTCTGCTACGACTTTACATGCGCCGCCTGGGGCGGGCGCTCCTTCGCCGACGGCAACGAGGTCATCAACTGCATCAACGGCAACTCGCGGATGGTGCCGATCGAGGTGTTCGAGGTGCGCTATCCGTGGATGATCGAGGAGTACGCGCTGCAGCCGGACACCGCCGGGCCTGGCCAGTTCCGGGGCGCCCATGCGTTGGCCAAGATCCTTCGCTGCATGGACACCGAGATCACGGTGAGCTCGGTCTCCGACCGTCACAAGATGCGGCCCTGGGGCCTCCTCGGCGGCGGTCCGGGCGCGACGGGCGGGCTCTTCTATCAGGAAGCCGGCGGCGAGGGCTGGCGCCCCTTCACCGAGGCCTTCGGCAAGACCTCGCCCAGCAAGTTCGCCAACGCGACCATCGGCCCAGGCGACCGCGTTCGGCTGATCGCGCCGGGCGCGGGCGGCTACGGCGATGTGGCGGAGCGCGACCCGGCCATGATCGCCGAAGACCTGAGCGAGGGCTGGATCACGCCCGAAGGCGCGCGGCGCGACTACGGTTACGGCTAAGGGGCCACACCACGCGCGGCGCTTGAGCGACGCTCAGAGCAGCGCGACGCCGACGCGCGCGCAATCCTCGTCCTCTTCGCCGGTGCCGCCGCCAACACCGCAAGCGCCAATGACCTGGCCGTCGCGCATTATCGGCACGCCGCCGCGGCCGAGGATCATGTGGCCGCCGTCTTTCGCGACGATGCCGCGGAAGGTCGGGTGATCCGCGCGTTCGGTGAGATCGCCGCTCGGGCGACCGAAGGCCGCCGACGCGACGGCCTTGCCCTGGCAGCCGTAGACGGCGGCCCAGATGGCCCCGTCCATACGCTGAAACGAAACGAGCCGCCCGCCGGCATCGCAGACCGCGACGCAGACCAGGATATCGATACTCCGCGCGTGTTCCGTCGCGCCCTGGGCAATGCGGTTGGCTTCATCGAGCGTTAGTGTCATGGCAGTCCTCCCCTTTTTCGACGGGCGCCGGAGGCGCCCTCACTCGGCCGCTTCCGACAGCGGCTCCGCCCGCTCCGCCGCCGGCCCGTAGCCGCCTCCCGTCGGCGTTTGCAGAACGAAGACATCGCCCGGCCCCACGTGCGCGCTGTCGCGGCCCGAAAGCTGCAGCACGGTGCCGTCCGCCCGCTCCACCCAGTTCCGCCCGCACTGGCCAGCCTCGCCGCCGGCCATGCCGTAGGGCGGCACAATGCGGTGGTTGGAGACGATGACCAGTTCCATCTCCTCCAAGAATCGTATGCGCCGGTCGCAGCCCGCGCCGCCGACGTAGGCGCCCGCGCCGCCGGAGCCGCGCCGAACCGAGAACGTGTCCAGCATCACCGGATAGCGCCACTCCAGCACCTCGGGGTCGGTGAGGCGCGTGTTGGTCATGTGCGTGTGCACGGCCGAGGTGCCGTCGAAGCCGGGGCCTGCGCCGGAGCCGCCGCACACCGTCTCGTAATACTGGTGCGTATCGTTGCCGAAGATGACGTTGTTCATCGTCCCCTGGCTCGCCGCCAGCACGCCGAGGGCGCCGAACAGCGCGTCGGTCACGGCCTGGCTGGTCTCGGTGTTGCCGGCGACGACGGCGGCCGGATACTGCGGCGCCAGCATGGAGCCTTTGGGGATGACGATGTTGATCGGCTTCAGGCAGCCCTCGTTCAGCGGGATGTTGTCGTCCACCAGGGTGCGGAAGACGTAGAGCACGGCCGAGCGGCAGACCGCCGACGGCGCGTTGAAGTTGGTCGGCCGCTGGGCGCTGGTTCCGGTGAAGTCGACGGTGGCCTCGCGCCTCTCCTTGTCGAAGCTGATCTTGACCTTGATCTTGCCGCCCTCGTCCAGCGGATAGGTGAATTCGCCGTCCGCCATCACGTCGATGACGCGGCGCACCTGCTCCTCCGCATTGTCCTGGACGTGGCGCATGTAGGCGTGGACCACGTCGAGGCCGAACTGCGCGATCATCCTGTGGACCTCGCCGACGCCCCTGTTGCCGGCGGCGATCTGCGCCTTGAGGTCGGCGACGTTGTGGTCTGGCTGGCGCGCGGGGTAGCGGCCGGCAGCGAGATGCGCGCGCAGCTTGTCTTCGAGGAAGACGCCGGCATCCACCAGCTTGAAGTTGTCGAAGAGGATGCCCTCCTCCTCCACGGTGCGGCTGTCCGGCGGCGTGGAGCCCGGCGTGCGCCCGCCGATATCGGCGTGGTGTCCGCGGCTCGCGACGAAGAACAGGATCTCCTCCCCCGCCTCGTCGAAGATCGGCGTGATGACCGTTACGTCCGGCAGGTGGGTACCGCCGTTGTAAGGCGCGTTCACCACGTAGACATCGCCCGGCTTCAGGGCGCCGCGGTTCTCCTGCAGCACCGTGCGCACGGATTGTCCCATCGAGCCCAGGTGGATCGGGATATGCGGCGCATTGGCGACCAGATTGCCGTCCGGATCGAACAGCGCGCACGAAAAGTCGAGCCGCTCCTTGATGTTCACCGAATAGGCGGTGTTCTCCAGCGTCACGCCCATCTGCTCGGCGATCGACATGAAGAGGTTGTTAAACACCTCCAGCATCACCGGGTCGCACTCGGTGCCCACGGCGAAGGTGCGCTCCTGGGGGACGACACGGGTAAGCACGAGGTGGCTCTTCGCCGTCAGCTCCGCCTGCCAGCCGGGCTCGACCACCGTCGTCGCCGTCTGCTCGCGGATGATCGCCGGGCCGGTGACGCGGTTGCCAGGTAGCATGGCGTCCCGGTCGAACACCGGGGAGTCGTGCGTGCGCCCCTCCATGTGGGCCTTCACAGTCGCGAGTTGCGGAAGCGTGTCGGCTGCCGTCAGATTGCCCCGCTCTGGCTCCTGCGTCTCCGCCATCACGCCGATGCCCTCGACCGCCGCCGCTTCGACGATCAACCTCTTCTGCGGCATGAGGAAGCCGTAGTGCCGGTGATGCGCGTCCTCGAAGCGCGCCTGCATCTCCTGCGGCGATCCAAAATCGATGGCGTGCGGCGTGTCGCTCCCCTCGTAGCGGATGTGCGCGCGGCGCAGGATCTCGATGCGCGCATCGGGGATGTCCTGCTCGCGCAGCTCCGCCTCGGCCTGCGTGGCGAGATCGTCGAGCACCGTTGTCAGCGCCGGCATCAGCGCGTCGTCGAGAGGCGCCTCGACGGCCCTCTCCCGGAGCGCGCGGATGTCGGCGAGGCCCATGCCGTAGGCCGAGAGCACACCGGCGAAGGGATGGATCAACACCGTCGTCATGCCGAGCGCATCCGCCACCAGGCAGGCGTGCTGGCCGCCGGCGCCGCCGAAGCAATTCAGCGTGTAGCCGGTCACGTCGTAGCCGCGCTGCACCGAGATCTTCTTGATCGCGTTGGCCATGTTCTCGACCGCGATCTTGAGGAAGCCCGCAGCGACCTCGGAGGGCGTGCGCTCGTCGCCCGTGGCTTCACGTATCTCGACCGCGAGCGCCGCGAACTTCTGGCGCACCACGTCGGCATCCAGCGGCTCGTCCTGGCCGGGGCCGAATACATGGGGGAAGAACTCGGGCTGCAGCGTGCCCAGCATGACATTGCAATCGGTGACGCAGAGCGGCCCGCCCCGCCGATAGCTCGCCGGGCCCGGATCGGCACCTGCCGACTCAGGCCCGACGCGATAGCGCGCGCCATCGAAGAAGCAGATCGAGCCGCCGCCCGCCGCCACCGTGTGGATCAGCATCATCGGCGCGCGCATGCGAACGCCCGCGACGAGGGTCTCGAAGGCGCGCTCGTAGGCGCCGTCGTAGTGCGCCACGTCCGTCGACGTGCCGCCCATGTCGAAGGAGATGATCTTGTCGAAGCCGGCCTGCCCCGCGGTCTCCACCGCACCGACGATGCCGCCGGCCGGCCCGCTCAGGATGGCGTCCTTGCCCTGGAAGAGCGTGGCGTCGGTCAGGCCCCCGCTCGACTGCATGAACATGAGCCGCGTGTCGCCCAGCTCCGCCGCAACCTGGTCGACATAGCGGCGCAGCAAGGGCGAAAGGTAGGCATCGACCACGGTGGTGTCGCCCCGGCTCACCAGCTTCATCAGCGGACTGGTCTCGTAGCTGGTCGAGATCTGGGTGAAGCCGATCTCCCGCGCC
>JAPOPO010000262.1 GCA_026712885.1 Rhodospirillales bacterium
GTCGACGCCGCCTGCGCCTACCTCGACGACCCCGAGATCACCATCGATGCCCTGATGGAGCACGTGCCGGGGCCGGACTTCCCGACCGGCGCCATGATCATCGGCGCCGCCGGCATCCGGCAGGCCTATCACTTTGGCCGCGGCTCGGTGGTGATGCGCGGCCGGACGACGATCGAGCAGTCCGGCAAGGACCGCGAGGCGATCATCGTCACCGAGATCCCCTATCAGGTGAACAAGGCGCGGATGATCGAGCGCATTGCCGCGCTCGTGAACGATCGCCGCATCGAGGGGATCGCCGACCTCCGCGACGAATCGGACCGCGACGGCGTGCGCGTCGTCATCGAGCTCAAGCGCAGCGCGATGACCGAGGTGGTGCTCAACCAGCTCTACCGCTACTCGCCGCTGCAGACCAGCTTCGGCGTGAACATGCTGGCCCTGCGCGCAGGCCGCCCGGAGCTGCTCACGCTCAAGGACATCGTCGCGGCGTTCGTCGAGTTTCGCGAAGAGGTAGTCACCCGGCGCACCGCCTACCAGCTCCGCCAGGCGCGCACGCGGGCCCATGCGCTCGCGGGCCTCGCCATCGCCGTCGCCAACATCGACGAGATCATCGCGTTAATCCGCAAGGCGAAGGACCCCGCCGAGGCCCGCGCGGAACTCACCGGCCGGGACTGGCCGGTGAAGGACGCGGGCCCGCTGATTGCGCTGATCGCCGATCCGCGCCAGCGGGTGACGGAAGCGGACACCTGCCGGCTTACCGACGAGCAGGCACGGGCAATACTGGAGCTCCGCCTGCAGCGGCTCACCGCCATGGAGCGCGACAAGATCGCGGACGAGCTCGCCGGCATCGTGGAGCAGATCAAGGACTACATCGACATCCTGCAGAACCGGGAGCGCTTGCGCTCGGTCCTGCGCGACGAGCTGGTTGCCACGCGGGAGAAGTTTGCCGACGAGCGGCGCACCGAGCTGGGCGAGGCCGAGTTCGAGCACGATGTCGAAGACCTGATCCAGCGCGAGGAGATGGTGGTCACGCTCAGCCACCGCGGCTACGTCAAGCGAGTGCCACTCTCGACCTATCGGGCGCAGCGGCGCGGCGGCAAAGGCCGGGCCGGCATGAGCACCCGCGACGAGGACTTCGTCTCGCAGGTCTTCGTCGTCAACACCCACACGCCCGTGCTGTTCTTCTCCACCGCCGGCAAGGTCTACAAGCTCAAGGTCTATCGTTTGCCCCAGGCGGCACCGCAGGCGCGCGGCAAGGCGCTGGTCAACCTGCTGCCGCTGGCGGCCGGCGAGACCATCTCGACCATCCTGCCGATGCCGGAAGACGAGGAGGAGTGGGCCAAGCTCCAGCTCATGTTCTCGACCGCCGCGGGCTCCGTGCGGCGCAACAGCGCGAGCGACTTCGTGAACGTGCCGTCTGCCGGCAAGATCGCCATGAAGCTCGGCGACGACGATCGCATCATCGGTGTGCAGACCTGCTCCGATGGCGATGACGTGCTGCTCGCCGCCCGCGGCGGCAAGTGCATCCGCTTCGCCGCCGCCGACGTTCGCCTGTTCCGGGGGCGGAGCTCGTCCGGCGTGCGCGGCATGGAGCTCGCCCAGGGCGACCGCGTGATCTCCATGAGCGTGCTCGCCCACGGCGACCTCTCCGCCGAGGAGAAAGACGCCTACTTCCGCCGCAAGCGCGAGGGGGAAGCGCCAAGACTCGCGAAAGAGCGCCGTGCGGAGCTCGCAGCCCAGGAGCAGTTCCTCCTCACGGTCCGCAGCGACGGCTTCGGCAAGCGCACCTCCAGCCACGACTATCGCCTGACCCGGCGCGGCGGCAAGGGTATCATCAACACCGCGATCGGCACCGGCGAGACCGAGGTGGTTGCCGCCTTCCCCGTGGCCGACCAGGACGAGATCATGCTGGTGACCGACGGCGGTCAGCTGATCCGTTGCCCGGTCAAAGGCGTCAGCAAGACGGGGAGAGGCACGCGCGGCGTGACCATCTTCCGGCTGGGCAAGGGCGAGCGGGTGGTGTCGGCGGCGCGGCTTGCCGACGTGAACGGCAACGGCGCGGCGGGCGAGGCGGCAGCGGACGCTGGAGCGGCACAGGATGGCTGAGCGGATTGGCCTCTATCCCGGAACCTTCGACCCGATCACCACGGGCCATCAGGACATCATCAAGCGCGCGCTTCGGGTGGTCGACAGGCTGGTGGTGGCGGTTGCCGTCAACGCGGGCAAGAACCCCTTGTTCGACGTGGACGAGCGGGTGGCGCTCACCGCGCAGGACCTCGAAGCGCTCGGGCTCAGGCCGCCGCAGCTGGAGGTGCGCAGCTTCGATACTCTGCTCATGCACTTCGTCCATGAGGTCGGCGCCACGGTCATCGTGCGCGGGCTCCGGGCCGTCTCCGATTTCGAGTACGAGTTTCAGATGGCAGGCATGAACTCCAGGCTAGACCAGGGTGTCGAGACCGTGTTCCTGATGGCCTCGGAGCGGCATCACTTCATCGCCTCCAAGCTGGTCAAGGAGATCGCCTCCCTCGGCGGCGACGTGTCGAGCTTCGTCTCGCCGCTCATCGCAGAGCGACTCACCGAGCGGTTTGGGACGCCGCCTCCCTGAGGCCGGCGCCGCCGGCGGCCAGCGGTGCGGGTCGACGCCTTCGATTTCGACCTTCCGCGCGAGGCGATCGCGACACGCCCCGCCCGCCCGCGCGATTCCGCGCGCCTGCTGGACCTGACCGCCGGCATCGCCCACCAGACGGTGACGGACCTTCCGGCCCTGCTGCGGCCGGGCGACTTGATGGTCTTCAACGACACGCGGGTAATCCCAGCGCGCCTTGTGGGTCGGCGGGGCGAGGCGCGGGTCGAGCTCACCCTGCACCGGCGCTTGGGCGACGACCGCTGGCAGGCATTCGCCAAGCCCGCGCGGCGGCTCAGGCCGGGGGACCGGGTTGCCTTTGCCGACGAGTTCTCGGCCACGGTCGAGGCGCGGGAGGGGCCGGAGGTGAGCTTGGTCTTCGATCGGGGCGGCACGGCGCTCGCCGAGGCGCTGCAACGCCACGGCGCCATGCCGCTGCCGCCCTATCTCCGCCGCGCCGCAGACGCGCGCGACCGCGATGACTACCAGACCGTGTTCGCCCGCTGCGAGGGCGCCGTCGCTGCACCGACGGCAGGCCTCCATTTCACCGAGCGCCTGCTGCAGGCCATCGACGCGCGCGGCATCGCCTGGCGCTTCGTCACCCTCCACGTCGGCGCCGGCACGTTTCTTCCGGTCTCGGTGGAGGACACCGCCGATCACCCGATGCACAGCGAGTCCTGCGTGCTCACGCCCGACACGGCCGCCGCCATCAACCACTGCCGCGCGGCCGGCGGGCGCATCGTCGCGGTGGGTACCACCGTCGTGCGGCTGCTGGAGAGCGCATCCCGGCCCGACGGAGAAGTCGAGGCGTTCGCCGGGGAGGTCGATCTCTTCATCGAGCCCGGCCATCGCTTCAGGGCCGTCGACCTGATGCTCACCAACTTCCACCTGCCCCGCTCCACGCTCTTCATGTTGGTCTGCGCCTTCGCCGGCACCGGGCGGATGAAGGCGGCCTACGCGGAGGCGCTGGCGGCAGGCTATCGCTTCTATTCCTACGGCGATGCCTGCCTGCTCGCGCGCGGGGAAGCGCCGTGAGCCTGCCCTTCACCGTGGAGGCAACGGATGGCCGCGCCAGGCTCGGCCGGCTGGAGACGGCCCACGGGCCTGTGCGCACGCCCGCCTTCATGCCGGTGGGGACCCAGGCGACGGTCAAGGGGCTCACGGTCGATGCGGTGCGGGCGAGCGGAGCCCAGATCGTGCTCGGCAACACCTATCACCTGATGATCCGCCCCGGCGCAGAGCGCATTGCCCGCCTCGGCGGCCTGCACAAGTTCATGAACTGGCCGGGGCCCATCCTCACCGATTCGGGCGGCTTTCAGGTCATGTCGCTCGCCCAGCTACGCACCATCCAGGAGGATGGCGTCACCTTTCGTGCGCACACCGACGGCTCCCGCCACCATCTGACCCCGGCGGGCTGCATGGCGGTCCAGAATCAGCTGGACAGCAATATCACCATGGTGCTGGACGAGTGCACGCCCTATCCCGCGACCGAGGCTGAGGCGGCCGAATCCATGCGCCGCTCCATGCGCTGGGCCACGCTTTGCAAGGAGGCGTTCGAGCCCAGGCCCGGTTACGGGCTCTTCGGAATCGTGCAGGGCGGCGTCTTCCCGGAGCTGCGGGCGGAGTCGGCGGCGGCACTGAGGGAAATCGGCTTCGACGGCTACGCCGTGGGCGGCCTCGCGGTGGGCGAGGGCCAGGCGCAGATGTTGGCGGTGCTCGACGGGCTCGAGGGCGCATTGCCGGCCGAACGGCCCCGCTACCTGATGGGAGTGGGCACACCCGACGACATCGTTCAGGCCGTGCGCCGGGGCTTCGACATGTTCGACTGCGTGCTGCCCACCCGCTCGGGCCGCACCGCGCGCGCCTATACCGCAAGCGGCACCCTCAACATGCGGAATGCCCGACACGCCGAGGACCCATCGCCGGTCGATGCCGCCTGCGCCTGCCCCACTTGCGCGGATTACAGCCGCGCCTACGTCCACCACCTGTTTCGCACCGGCGAAATGCTCGGCCCCATCCTGCTGAGCCAGCACAACCTCTACGTCTATCAACGCCTCATGGCCGACCTGCGCGCCGCCATCGCGGCGGGGTGCCTCGACGCCTTCGCAGCGGCGCAGGGAGGAGGCGGGGAGACCGAAGTAGACGACTGACCGGAGAGGTCAGTCGCCAAAGCCCTTCACCCGCTCGGCCGTCTCGGGGTCGAGGAAGCGCCGCACCGTCGCCTCGGTCTCCAGCGCGAGTGCGCCCTCGATATCGAGGCCGCCCGCCCGGTTGAGCACCCGCTTGAGCTCGCGCACCGCCCCATGCGGCAGGGCGGCGATGCGCGCCGCCGTTTCGTGCGCCGTCTCGAACACCGCGCTGTCCGGCACTACCTGCCATGCCAAGCCCATTTCGTGGGCCTCGGCGGCCCCGAACGTCTCGCCGAGGAGCATGAGTTCCCGGGTCTTCGCCAGACCCACGATGCGGGGCAGGATCGCCGTCACACCACCGGTCGGAAACATGCCCCACTTGATCTCGGGGAAGAAGCACTTGGTACCCTCGCCAAAGACGGCGAGGTCGCAGTTGATCGCCCATTCCAACCCGCCGCCTACGGCCCAGCCGTGGATCCCGCCGACCACCACCTTGTCGCCCAGCACCAACCGGCGCGAGACATCCTGAATGGCCCCGATGAAGGCCCGGGTCTCCGCTTCGCCTGCGGTCTGGCTCTCGATGTCCTTGAGGTCGTCCCCGGAGCAGAAGGCACGCCCGGCGCCGCGCAGCACCAGCGCGCCCACCCGGTCGTCGGCGAGCGCCTCATCCAGCGCCGCGCACAGGTCGGCGAGCAGCACGGCGTTCAGAGCATTGAGGCGTTCCGGCCGGTTGAGCGTCAGCGTGGCGACTCCGTCCGTGAGTCCCGTCAGCACCGTGCCTGTCATCGTCAGTCCTCCCGGATCAGCCGCTGCGTCTTGCCGCCCGTGCGCGGCAGCGAGCCGGGCGGCAGCAGGGTCACGCGGGCCGAGGCCCGAACGGTGGCCTTGATCGCCTCTTGCACGCCTTCGGCGAGCGCGCCTGACGCCTCGGCGCCCTCCGCCAACTCCGCTTCCACCGGCAACCGGTCGTAGGGTCCGCTCCCCTTTAGCCGGATGCGGAACTCGCCCGAGAGCGCGTCGAACCCGGCAATCACGCCGCCGACGGCGGTCGGGAAGATGTTGACGCCGCGCACCACCACCATGTCGTCGCTGCGGCCGAGAACCCGGAAGCGGGTCGCTTCGCGCCCGCAGGTGCACGGCCCCGTGCCGGTTATGGCGATCACGTCGTTGGTGCGGAAGCGCACCAGCGGCTGCGCCTCCCGCTCGAGGTGGGTCAACACCAGCTCGCCGCGCGCGCCCTCCCGCCAGGGCACCGGATCGCCGCTCTCCGGGTCAATCAGCTCCGGGTACAGCACGTCCTCGCCGAGGAAGTGCAGGTCGTTGCTGGCCCAGCACTGGCTCGCAAAGTTGCTGAACACGTCGGAGACGCCGTAGTTGGCGTTGCGCGCCGTGAAGTCCCAGACGCTCTCCAGACGCCCGCGAAAGCTGGGATCGTCCAAACCCGCTTCGCCGCCAAAGAGGCCGAGGCTGAGCCCCAGGTCACGCGGCGCGAGGCCGGCGAAGTGCTCCGCGATCGTCCGCTCCAGGGCGGCAGGGTAGGAGGGCGTGCAGTGAATTACGCTGACCTTGAGGTCCAGGATCGTGCGCACCAGCAGTTGACTGTCTCCCGCGCCGAAGGGAATGACTGTCGCACCGGCTGCCTCGAGGGAGAGATGATCGCTCACGCCGCCCATCCACATCCGGTAGTTGAGGCAGTGGACGGTGAGCGTACCGGTGGTCAGCCCGGCGGCTTGGAAGCAGCGCGCGCCGATCGCGGCCGTCTGTGCCGCATCCGCTTGTGTCTGGGCGATGTTCATGGCCTGGCCCGTGGTGCCGGAGGTGCGATGCAGGCGGATGACGAACTCGCGCACGGCCGCGAGATAGTCGCCGAAGGGCGGATGCGTGGCTTGGGATTCCCGCAGCATCGCCTTGTCGCAGAGGGGGAGGGCGGGCAGGTCCTCCAGCCGCTCCGGCACCGGCCGACCGGCCCACAGCCGCGCGAAGAAGGGCGATTGGCTGATCACGTAAGCCCGCTGGGCACGCCAGCGCTCTTGCTGTAGCGCGCCGATGTCCTCGGACGGCCGAGGCGCCCCGCTCTCAGGGCTCATGCAAAGCGCCCCCGCGCGCTTTCGGCCTAGCCGCAACCGGCTCAAGCGATCTCGGCTTGTGCCTCGTCGACCAGCGGGTGGGCCAGGCGGGAGATCATCTCGCGCGGGCAGATCTGCCAGAAGTTGCCGATCTCCAGGGTCCAGTCGGCGAGCAGCCGCTCGCTGTAGCGCGAGCGGGTCTCGACATGGTGCTCCGCGACCAGTGCCCGGCACTCGCTCTCCCAATAGGTGCTGGCGATCCGCTGCCAGACGACCGTGTCGGCGTTGACGCGACTCTCGAAGGAGGCGTCCGGGTCGTAGACGAAGGCCATGCCGCCGGTCATGCCGGCGGCGAAGTTGTCGCCCACCGGCCCGAGGATCACCGCAATGCCGCCGGTCATGTACTCGCATCCGTTCGAGCCGCAGCCCTCGACCACGGCGCGGGCGCCCGAGTTGCGCACGCAGAAGCGCTCGCCCGCCTGGCCGGCGGCGAACAGCTTGCCGCTGGTGGCGCCGTAGAGGACCACGTTGCCGATGATCGTGTTTTCATTGGAGGCGAGCGGGCTCGAGGTCGGCAGGCGCACGACGATGGTGCCGCCGGAGAGCCCCTTGCCCACATAGTCGTTGGCGTCGCCGTTGACCATGATCTTGAGCCCCTGGACGGCCCAGGCGCCGAGCGACTGGCCGGCGGAGCCGCGCAGGCTCACCGTGAAGTAGTCGGGCGGCAGCCCGAACATGCCGAACCGACGAGTCAGGTGCGACGAGAGCTTGGCCCCGATCGTGCGGTGCGTGTTGCTCATCGTGTAGGCGAGTTGCATCTTCTCCGGCACTTCGAGGGCATCGTCAGCGTCGCTGATGATCTGCTCGTCGAGGGTGCCGGGCACTTCGATGCGGCCCTTGCGCGCGGAGTGGCGGGGGTGGCCGCCGGGGTCCGCCTGAGCCAGCAGCGGGTTGAGATCGAGATCGTCGAGGTCCGCACTGCCGCGGCTCACCTGGCGCAGCAGATCGGTACGCCCGACGATCTCGTCGAGCGTCGCGACCCCGAGCGAGGCCAGGATCTCGCGTCCCTCCTCGCCGATAAAGGTGAACAGGTTGACCACCTTCTCCGGTGAGCCCTCGAACTTGGCGCGGAGCGCCGGGTCCTGTGTGCATACGCCCACCGGGCAAGTGTTGCTGTGGCACTGGCGCACCAGGATGCAGCCCATCGCGACCAGCGAGGTCGTGCCGATGCCGAACTCCTCGGCGCCCAGCATGGCGGCGGTGACCACGTCGCGGCCGGTCTTGATGCCGCCGTCGACGCGGAGGGTCACGGTATGGCGCAGGCGGTTGAGAGTCAGCACTTGGTGCACTTCGGCGAGACCCATCTCCCACGGCACGCCGGCGTACTTCACGCTGCTCTGGGGCGACGCGCCGGTGCCGCCGTCGTGGCCGGATACCAGCACCACGTCGGCCTTGGCCTTGGCGACGCCGGCGGCGATGGTGCCGATGCCGGCCTCGGCCACCAGCTTGACCGTGACCCTGGCGTTCGGGTTGATCTGCTTCAAGTCGTAGATGAGCTGGGCCAGATCCTCGATCGAGTAGATGTCGTGATGCGGCGGGGGCGAGATGAGCGTCCCCCCCGGTGTCGAGTGGCGCAGCTTCGCGATCTCCTCCGACACCTTGAAGCCCGGCAGCTGCCCGCCTTCGCCAGGCTTCGCTCCTTGCGCCATCTTGATCTCGATCTCGCGGCAGTGGTTCAGGTACTCCGCAGTCACGCCGAAACGGGCCGATGCGATCTGCTTGGTCGCCGACGACGCGTTGTCGCCGTTATCGCGCGGCTCGAAGCGCTCGCGCGCTTCGCCGCCCTCGCCGCTGCACGACGCCGCCCCGATCCGGTTCATCGCGATGGCGAGGGTCTCGTGCGCCTCCTTGGAGAGCGCGCCGTGCGACATGCTGCCGCTGCTGAAACGCTTGCGGATCTGGGTAATCGACTCCACCTCGTCGAGCCCGATCTCCGGCCGGTCGGACCTGAAGCCGAGGAGGTTGCGAATCTGGATCGGCGGCAGCGCGTAGACGCCCTCCGCATACTTCTTGTAGGTGGCGTAGGAGTCGGCCGCGAGCGCCGACTGGAGCATGTGGATGAGCGGCCCGTCGAAAGCGTGCACCTCGCCCGACCGGCGATACTTCAGGAGACCGCCCACCGGCAGCACCACCGGGCTCTCCTCGTAGGCCTTGCGATGCTGCAGCAGCACGCGGCGCTTGATGCCGCTGAGCCCGATGCCCGAAAGCCGCGCCGTCATGCCGGGGAAGAAGTCGGCGACCAGCGCGCGGCTGAGACCGACGGACTCGAAGTTGTAGCCGCTCCGGTATGAGCTCAGCACCGAGATGCCCATCTTGGAGAGGATCTTGAGTAGCCCGGCATCGACGGCGCTGCGGTAGCGCTCCTCGCACTCCGCCAGGCTGCGGTTGCCGAACAGCCCGCGTTCCTGCCGGTCGGCCAGGCTCTCCAGCGCCACGTAGGGGTTGATCGTGGTCGCGCCGACTCCGATGAGGACGGCGAAATAGTGCACATCAAGGCACTCGGCTGCGCGTACGTTGATCGAGGTGAAGGTTCTGAGCCGCTGGCGCACCAGATGGCTATGCACCCCGCCGGCCGCGAGGATCATGGGGATCGGCGCGCGCTCCTCCGACACGCGCTCGTCGGTGAGGATCAGGTGGGTCGCGCCGCCGCGCACGGCCTCCTCCGCCTGCCCGCGGATGCGCTCGATCGCTGCAGTAAGCCGGCCGCGGCCGGGCGAAGCGTCAAAGGTGCAGTCGATCCAGACCGCCTTTTCGCCCAGGTACTCGATCAGGCCCGCGAACTCGCCGTTGGTGAGGACCGGCGAATCGAGCTGCAGCAGTGCGGTCTGCTCGGGCTCTTCGGCGAAGATATTGCCCATGCTGCCGAGCCGCGTGAGCAGGCTCATGACGCTGTATTCGCGCAAGGAATCGATCGGCGGGTTGGTCACCTGCGCGAACATCTGGCGGAAGTAGTAATGCAGGCCCCGGTACTGGCCGGAGAGCACGGCGAGCGGCGTGTCGTCGCCCATCGAGCCGGTCGGCTCCTTGCCGACCTCCACCATGGGATGGAGCACCAGTTCGAGCTCCTCCATGGAATAGCCCACCAACCGCTGGCGCAGACGGAGCTCGTCGCGCGAGAAAAGCCGGGGCACGGTTCGGCCCCCGACAAGCGCGCTGCCGTCCACCACATCGGCGACCCAAGCCGCGTAGGGCTTGGCGCCCGCGAGCATGTCCTTGACCTCGCTGTTGTGATAGAGGCGCCCTTCGGCGAGATCGACACAGATCATCTGCCCCGGGCCGAGGCGCCCGTTCTCAACGATCTCCTCGGGCGGGATGGGGACCATGCCGGTTTCCGAGCCGACGACCAGCATTCCATCGGCCGTGACGCTGTAGCGCATCGGGCGAAGCCCGTTGCGGTCCATCCCGGCGAGGATCCATGTGCCGTCGGTCGCGGCGATCGCCGCCGGTCCGTCCCAAGGCTCCATCACGCAATTGCAGAAGTTGTAGAGCGCGCGGTGCTTGGCGGGCATTTCCGGCTTTTTGGACCAGGCGTCCGGAATCAGCAGGCTGTAGGCCGCCGGCACGGAGCGGCCCGCGCGCACCACGCCTTCCAGCACGGCATCCAGCGCCATCGAATCCGAGGCCTCCGGCTCGATCAGCGGAAACAGCTCGTTGTTGTGGGCGCCGAAGACATCGCTGGCGGCCCGGGTCTCGTGGCTCGCCTTCCAGTTCTTTTTGCCGCGGGGGGTGGTGATCTCGCCGTTATGGGCGGACATTCGGAAGGGCTGCGCCAGGCGCCAGGTGGGGAAGGTGTTGGTCGAATAGCGCTGGTGGAAGATCGCAAAGCGCGACACGAAGCGCTCGTCCAGCAGGTCCGGATAGAATGCCGTGAGCTGCTCGGCCAGGAACATCCCCTTGTAAATGAGCGAGCGGCACGAGAGCGAGCAGATGTAGAAGCCGGTAATGTGATGGTCGAGGACCTGCTTCTCGATGCGCCGGCGGATGATGTAGAGGTCGATCTCGAACTGGTCGTCGTCGGCCCCGCGCTCGTTGGCGATCATCACTTGTTCGATTTCCGGCCGGGCAGCGTTCGCCTTCTCTCCGATTACCGACGAATCGATTGGCACCTGACGCCAGCCCAGGATGCCGTGACCGAAGCGGAGGATCTCGGTTTCGACGATGCTTCGGCACGTATCCTGTGCACCGAGATCGGTCTTGGGCAGGAACACCATGCCCACCGCAAGTCGCCCACCCTCGAGGCTCTGCCCGGTCGCCTCCACATGCTCCCGGAAGAAGTCCTGGGGAATTTCGACATGGATGCCGGCGCCGTCACCGGTCATGCCGTCGGCGTCGACCGCGCCCCGGTGCCACACTGCCTTCAGCGCCGCGATCCCGGCCTCGACCACGTCGCGGCGTGGCGTCCCGTCGAGCGCCGCAATCAACCCGACCCCGCAAGAATCGTGCTCGAAGCTCGGATCGTAGAGGCCGCCTTCCAAGCGCGGCTGTGCGAAGTCGGGACGCTGCTCCGGTTTACTCATGCGGCTGCCTCCCTCACGCCGTCGCGCTCGTCCGCGTTCGCCTGGATATAGCGGTGGATTGAGCGCGCGGCGTCGCGCCCGTCCTTGATCGCCCAGACCACCAGCGACGCGCCGCGCACGATGTCGCCGATGGCGAAGACGCCGTCGAGGCTCGTCATCATGGTGCTCCAGTCGATCAGCAGCGTGCCCCAGCGCGTCGTCTTCAGCGCGGGCTCGCCGAACATCGCGGGCAGGTCCTCGGGGTCGAAGCCGAGAGCCTTGATGAGCAGGTCGGAATCGATGGAGTAGCTCGAGCCCGGGATGGCCTGGGGTGTCTGCCGCCCGCTTGCATCGGCGACGCCGAGGTGAATGCGGACCGCGCGCACGCCCTCCACAGCGGTATCGCCGAGCACGGCCTCGGGCGCAGACAGCCAGACGAACTCGACGCCTTCTTCCTCGGCGTGGCGCACCTCCTGCATCGAGCCCGGCATGTTTGCGCGGTCGCGTCGGTAGAGACAGCGCACCGAGCGCGCGCCCTGTCGCACCGCCGTGCGAACGCAGTCCATCGCCGTGTCGCCGCCGCCCACGACCACGACGTTCTTGCCGCTGGCGTTGAGGGTGCCGTCGTCGAAGGACGGCACCGCATCGCCCAACCCCTTGCGGTTGCTTGCGGTGAGGTAGTCCATCGCCTGGAAGATGTTGCCGAGGCCTATCCCCGGCAGGGTCACGTCGCGCGCCTTGTAGGCGCCGGTTGCGACCACCACGGCATCATGCCGCGCGCGCAGTTCTGCGAGCGATACATCGCGCCCAACCTCGACATTGAGGTGCATGTGCACGCCGCCCTCGATGAGCAGGTCGGCCCGGCGCTGGACGATGGTCTTCTCCAGCTTGAAGTTCGGAATCCCGTAGATCAGGAGGCCGCCGACCCGGTCATAGCGGTCGTAGATGTGGGCTTGGTAGCCCATGCGGCGCACTTCCTCGGCGACCGTCATCCCGCCGGGGCCGGCCCCGACAATCGCCACCGACTGCGGCCGCTCGGCCCTGGGCTCCGGCGGCTTGACCCAGCCGTTGCGGAACGCAGTGTCGGTGATGTAGCGCTCCACGGCGCCGATCGTGACCGACTCGAAGCCCTTCTCGATCACGCAGTTGCCTTCACAGAGCCGATCCTGCGGGCAGATGCGGCCGCAAATCTCCGGCATGTTGTTGGTCGCGGATGAAATCTCGTAGGCTTCTTCCAGCCGTCCCTCCGCCGTCAGCATCAGCCAGTCCGGAATGTTATTCGAGACAGGGCAGTGAATCTGACAGAACGGGACCCCGCATTGGGAGCAGCGTGCGGCCTGATCGGCCGCTGACTCGGGGCGGAAGTCGTCGTAGACCTCGCCCCAGTCGCGGCGCCGGAGCGCGGGCGGACGCTTCTCCGGATGCTTCTGTTCGAGCGTGACGAACTTGAGCATTTCTGCGCCCACGCGCTTTCTCCCTAGCGTTTCGGCGTGTCGGCCGTGGTCGGCACCGGTCTGACGCTGTTGCTCCTGCGTACTATAGCGGCATGCCGGCGTGTGCGCCAAGCAATTCCGTCACATTGAGACAGCAATACTGTCTAAAAATCAACGCAGGCGCTCGAACAAGATTCGTGACAAGCGGTCCGACCAAAGCTTCCAACGATTTTGGGGCCGAATCGCGACGATATGTCGAAGGCGGCGTACCGTGCCTCGTCGGGCCTGCGATGGTATAAGCGCGCCGCGGCCCGAGTCGGTCGACACTGAGGCAGCAGCACGCCCGTGCCGTTTCTTCAAATCATTGTTCTCACGATCATTCAGGGCATCACCGAGTTTCTGCCGGTGAGCTCATCCGGGCATCTGGTCCTGGTGCCGTTGGTCACCGGATGGCAGGACCAGGGCCTGCTCATGGACGTGGCGGTCCATGTCGGCACCTTGGCGGCGGTCCTGGTCTACTTCTGGCGCGATCTTGCGCAGATACTTCTCGGCTGGATCGGCGGGCACTGGCGGCGACGGGACCGGCAGCTCGGTCGGGCTCTCGGCTTCTATCTGGTGGTCTCGGCGATCCCGGTCGTCCTCGCCGGCGGTGCAATCTACGTGCTGGGGCACGAGATGCTCCGCAATCCCGAGGTCGTGGCCTGGGCGACGATCGGCTTCGGAATCCTGCTCTATCTTGCCGATCGCATCGGGCTCACCGTGCGAAAGGTCGAGCACATGACGCTCGGTCATGCGTTCCTCCTCGGCCTCTTCCAGGTCCTTGCGCTGATTCCCGGCGCGAGCCGCTCCGGCGTCACCATGACGGCGGCACGCTGGCTTGGTTACGAGCGGCCGGCCGCAGCCCGCTTTGCGATGCTCATGTCGATCCCGGTGATTGCGGCGAGCGGCGCGGTCGCCGGCTACGAGGTCTGGCAACAGGGCGACCCCATCGTCACCGCCAACGCCGCGCTGGCTGCGGCGCTTTCCTTCGGGGTGGCACTCGTGGCGATCGCGCTGCTGCTCGCCCTGCTGCGGCGCGTGAGCTTCACCCCGTTCGTGATTTACCGCCTGCTGCTGGGCGGGGCCGTTCTGGTCTGGCTCTACTACTGGTCCTGACGCGCCGTCGCGCTGGGCCGAGGGAGAGAGGCGCTCAGGTCTCGCTCACCGGTGCCGATTCGGTGTTGCCGCGGCGGTAATCGCGTAGATAGGTCGGCAAGATGAGCTCGGCCGACGTCGCCTCGACCCCCAGGTCGGCGAGCCCCGGCGCTTCGGGCGCCACGACATTGTCGATCCTGAGCAGCTTGACCTGATCCGGCGTCAGCGGCGGGGCCGGCGCGAACTGAAGAAACTTCGCCATTACCGCCGCCGCGAAGAACGGCACCGGGACGAAGAACGCCTTGCGACCGGTCTCGCGCGCGACCAGCGCCATGAGCTCGGCATAGCTGTAAACCGAGGGCCCGCCAAGCTCGTAGGTCTTGCCCTGCGCCGCCTCGCCGCCAAGCGCCCGCTGGGCGGCCTCGGCGATGTCGCCGACGAAGACCGGCTGGAACCGCGTGGTGCCCGCCTCGAACTCCGGCGTGAGGAACAGCCCATCGAGCTTCATCTTCGGCATGCCGTCGAAGAACAGCGGCAGGACCGGGACCAGGCGCACCATCGACGCGAAGCGATTGAAGAAGTCGTCCTCCGGCCCGAACACCAATCCGGGCCTGAAGATGATGGCGTTGGGGAACGCCTGCCTGACCGCCGCTTCGCCGGCGGCCTTGGAGCGCGCGTAGTCCGAGGGCGAGGCCGCATCGGCGCCGATCGCCGAGATGTGAAGCAAGTGCGCGACGCCCGCCTCCGCCGCAGCGCGCGCGATGCGGTCCGCCGATGCCACGTGGACGGCGTAGAAGTTCTGCCGGCCGCGCTCGTAGAGGATGCCCGTCAGATTGATGACGGCATCCGCGCCGGTGACGGCACGTCGGATCGATTCCTCGTTCCGCACGTTGGCCTGGACCGGGACGATCTGGCCGACATCGCCGCACGGGCGCAGGAATCCGGCGAGCTCCGGCCGCCGCGTCGCAACGCGGATGCCGTAGCCCTCCTGCGCGAGCCGCTGGACGATGTGGCGCCCGAGAAACCCGGTCCCACCGAAGATTGTGACGATTTGCAAGTCGGCCCCGCTCGCTCGCCCGTGCCGTTGTCGCGGCCCGACTATTAGCCCGGATGTCTCGTCATTGTCACGGCCTGCGTCGCGCAGACGTTGACCCTGGTGAGAGTTCCGGGCTAGGCAGCACGCCATGCCGCAGCACCTGCATCGCGGCGCCCTGCCGCCGGGGCTCACCTTCGGCGATTCGGTGGCGATCGACACCGAGACGATGGGCCTCAACCCGCATCGCGACCGGCTCTGCCTGGTGCAGCTCTCGCGCGGCGACGGCGACTGCCATCTGGTTCAGTTCCCGCCGGGCGAGCCCATCGACGCGCCCCATCTGGCGGCCCTGCTGGCCGACGAGGCGGTGCTGAAAATCTTCCACTTCGCCCGCTTCGACGTAGCCGTGCTCGTGCACGCGCTCGGGGTCCGGTGTGCGCCGGTCTATTGCACGAAGATCGCCTCCCGCCTTGCGCGCACCTTCACCGACCGCCACGGCCTCAAGGATCTTTGCCGCGACCTGCTCGGCGTCGAGATATCCAAGCAGCAGCAATCCTCGGACTGGGGCGCGGACCGCCTCTCCTCGAACCAGCTCGACTACGCCGCGAACGACGTCCTCCACTTGCATCCTCTCAAGGAGAGGCTCGACGAGATGCTCGCGCGCGAGGGGCGCGCCGAGCTTGCCGAGGCTTGTTTCACCTTCTTGCCCCACCGCGCCCGGCTCGATCTCGACGGCTGGCCCGAGGTGGACATCTTCTCCCACGACTAGCGCGCATCCATCTTCACCGGACTCGCGACGGGCCGCGACCGCCGCGCCCCTGATACGAACCACAAATTTGTTGGCGGGATTCGCCGGGATCGGGTGCGATAACCTGGATAACCGGGATAAGTGGGATGTCGCGCAAGCCCGTAAGGTCTTGCGCGCGGAACATTTGGGGCCGCTCACGGCCTCTCAACCCACTCCCAGCGGTCCGTTCGCGCTCACGATGCATGGGGCGATGCTCGCACGGCGGTGACGCGTCGGGCACCGCACCATGGTCCGGGCTAAGGCGAGGCGCCCTCTCTCACGAAGCCGTGGCCCGCGCGGCCGACCAGCCCCGCCTGCTCGATCCAGACGCGCTCCTGCGGGTCCTCCACCACGGTCCCGATCCGCTGGCACGCCTTGCCGTCTCCGCCGAGAATCTCGATGGCGCGGTCCTCGTGCTCGGGCGGCACGATGACGCAGAAGCCGATGCCCATGTTGAACACCCGATACATCTCCGCGTCCTCGATTCCGCCCAGACGCTGAAGCGCGGCGAAGACCGGCGGCGGCGCTGGCAGCGCGTCGAGCCGCATGCCCACCTGCGCCTCGATCCGGGTCAGGTTGAGGAAGCCGTCGCCGGTGATGTGCGCGAGCGCGTGCACCGGCACCTCGCTCGCCAGCAGGTCCAGCGCCTCGCGGACATAGATGTGGGTCGGGCGGAGCAGCGCCGCGCCCACGGTCTCGCCAAGGCCGTCCACGCGGTCCTCCACGGTGAGGCCCGCGTTCTCGAAGAAGACCCGCCGGGCGAGCGTCAGCCCGTTGCTGTGGATGCCGCTGCTGGCGATGCCGACGATGCTGTCCCCCGGCTGCACCGCGACGCCTGTGTTGACCGCGTCGAGCGCGACCCGGCCCACCGCCGTTGCCGCCAGGTCGAAGCCCGCATCCGGCACCGCGCCCTTGATCACGTCGCGCATCGCGGCGATCTCGCCGCCCGCGATGGAGACGCCGGCGCGCCGCGCGCCCTCGGCGAGGCCCGCGCCGAGGGCTTCGAGCATCGCGGGCTCCGCCTCCTCGACGGCGATGTAATCCACCAGTGTGATCGGTTGCGCACCGACGCAGACGAGGTCGTTGACGTTCATCGCCACGCAATCGATGCCGACGGTATCGTAGCGGCCCATCATCTGCGCGATCAGCGCCTTGGTGCCGATGCCATCGGTGCAGACCGCGATACCGATGCCGCCGAAATCCAGCACGCTCGCGAAGTAGCCGAGCCCGACCTTGACCGCACCGAGGCCGCCCTCGCCAGACGGCCAGGTGCCGCGCACGTGGCGCACGAGCCCGGCGAGCCCCGCCTCGACGGCATCGGTATCGACGCCGGCGCTGCCGTAGTCCGTGCGCGGGCGTTCCGGCGGCGGTGCCATGCCCGTGTTCTCCTTCATCCCTCCTGAGGCGGGCGCGAGCCTCGCCTATCGACCGGCGGCCGGCAAGGATCGCGGCGCCTTCCGATCGCTCGGGCCGGCCGCTATCATCGCCGCCCATCATCGGCAGGGCGTCCGCCCGCCGGCAACATGCGACAGCGGGAGAAACCATGAGCTCGAAGACCACTGCAACCCCCGAAAACGCCCTCTCCAAGGAGGAAATCGACGAGCGATTGGCGGCAGGCACGCTGGCGCGGCTCGCGAGCTATCGCGAGGACGGGATGATTCATCTCACGCCGATCTGGTTCGACTGGAACGGCGAGGTCTTCCGGCTCACCCTCGGCGCGGGCCGCATCCACCTCAAGAACCTCGCGAAAGACCCGCGCGTCTCGATCCTGATCGACCGCGACCCCCGCGTGGACGAGAGCGCTCAGGGACTCGCGGCTGGCGCCTGGGCGATCATGTGCCGGGGCAACGCCACGCTCTCCCAGGACGAGGCGCTGATTCGCGAAGCGACCGTCGCGGTCCTCAAGAAGGCGCTTGGCCCGGAGGATGCGGAGAAATACGCGGACCCGGTGATGGCCGAGGGCCGCACCATCGTGACCATCACCCCGCAGGACTGGCTGACCTGGGACTACAACAAGGCCGACGATTAGGAAGAACAGCCAAATCGGCCATTCCTTGTTGCGGGCTGTCGCGCGAGGGGCATAATCCGGGCGCTCCCGCCTCCGCACGAGGGATTCGCGTGCGTCACGCGCTCAGTCTGTTCGCCGTGCTCTACGGGCTTTGGCTCGTACTGTCCGGTCACTACACGCCCTTCCTGCTCGCAATTGGGGTCGTGTGCACGGCGTTCGCGGTGGCGGTGGCGATGCGCATGGACGTGGTGGACCACGAGGGGCACCCCATCCATCTCGGCTTCCGCATCGTCCTCTACTGGGGCTGGCTGACGATCCAGATTCTGGTTTCGGCGCTGACCGTCACGCGCATTGTGCTGTCCCCCCGCCCGCGTATCGACCCGGTGCTGGAGACCGTACCGTCGAGCCAGACATCGGACCTCGGCAAAGTGATCTTCGCGAACTCGATCACGCTCACGCCCGGCACGCTCACCACGTCGGTGACGACGGACGGCATCGAGGTCCACGCGCTCACCCGGCGCGGCATGGACCAGTTGAAAGAGGGCGACATGGACCGCCGCGTCACCGCGGTGGAGGGCGGATCATGATGTTCCTCGCCGCCGTCGCGGCGCTGGTTGTGACCGTCCTTCTTGCGCTGGTCCGCGCGTACCTGGGGCCGACGGTCTACGACCGGGTGCTCAGCGTGAACGCGATCGGGACCATGACCGTGCTGCTGATTGCGGCCGTGGGCTTCCTCATGGAGCGCCCGGACTTTCTCGACATCGCGCTGGTCTATGCGCTGATCAATTTCATCGGCACCATCGCGGTGCTTCGCTACATCAAGCGCCGGCGCGCGCGGGACGCCGAGGAGGCATCGTGATCGTCGACATCCTGAGCTGGATCGCCATCGGCATCGGCGCGGCCTTCATCCTGGTCGGCGGGCTCGGGCTGATTCGCATGCCGGACTTCTTCACGCGGCTCCATGCGACGAGCGTTGCCGACACTGCCGGCGCGGGCTTCATTCTGCTCGGTCTCATGCTTCAGGCGGGGCTCTCGCTGACCTCGTTCAAGCTCGTGCTGATCTTCGTGTTCCTGGTGTTCACCGCGCCGACGGCGGCCCACGCGCTGGCCCACGCCGCGCTGCTCGACGGGATCCGGCCGTGGACGCGCAAGCCCAAGGACCCGGCGCCATAGATATCTACGTCGATATCCTGCTCCTGGTGCTGCTGGTCGCGGCGGCACTGGTCGTGGTCTCGCTGCGCAACCTGCTCGCGGCGGCGCTCGTGCTCGGCATCTACAGCCTGATCATGGCCCTGCTCTGGGTCGTGCTCGACGCCGTCGACGTGGCTTTCACCGAGGCCGCCGTCGGCGCCGGCGTGACCACCGTGTTCATGCTGCTCGCCATCGCTGCCACCGGCAGGCACGAGAGGATCGCGCATCGCAGGCCATGGCTTCCGATCCTGGCCTCGCTCGTGGTCGGCGGCCTGCTGATCTACGGCACGCTCGACCTGCCGGCCTTCGGCGACCCGCAAGCGCCGGCGCAGCAGCACGTCGGGCCCCACTATATCGAGCAGGGCGAGGCGGAGACCGGCGTCCCCAACATCGTCACCGCGGTGCTGGCCTCCTACCGGGGCTTCGACACGCTGGGCGAGGTCACGGTGATCTTCACCGCAGGCATCGGCGTTCTGCTGATGCTGGGCATCACGCGCCGCCGCCGCCGGGCCGGCGAGGGCGATGACGACGACGCGGGGGA
>JAPOPO010000188.1 GCA_026712885.1 Rhodospirillales bacterium
CTGGTGGCAGGAATCACCCTGACCGCAATTGGGCTGCTGACGGTGGTCGGGGTCTGCATTCCCTGGCGGGATGCGCACGTGCGCTCGGGCCGCAGGGACCGCAGCCAATGGCAGGAGCACGAAGCCTGGCTGGCGGGGTTCGAGAGTCTGCCATACCGGCATGCTAAGAGGCGCACCGTCGTGCTCGGCGACTTCAATCAGCGGATTCCGCGGCGGTCGCAGCCAGCGGCGGTGCATGCGGCGCTACTGGATGCGTTCGAGGGTTTCAGCTTGGCGACTGCCGGGGACCTGGATGGGGCACCGGGCCGGGCGCTCGATCACATCGCCCATACGCCGGACATGGCGCCGGCCGGCGCCATCGGGCTTTGGCCCCGGGAAGACCGGCATGACAATCGTCTGTCCCGCCACTTCGGGGTATGGAGCGATTTTGCTCTCGTCACCGCCGGCAGGCAGCTTGCAAGACGGGCTTGAGAATCGCCTCACCGGTTTCCGGGAAGGCGAGTCGGGTCGTCAATACCGATCCTGGCCGGCCCCGATTGGCCCGGGAAACGGCCGGGCCCGGGGCTGCCGGATCCGGCCTTCGGGATTTTGGCGCGAACGTTGGCGCTGCATTCCGGACCATGACGGGCAATCGGTCCGGGAATGGAACGGTTCGCTGCGGCGCAGGACGCCGGCCCGGGAGCGAAAGGGTCGCCGAATGCAGCCGGAAGGCGGAGCAGGCCGGCGACGGCATTGACCCGTTACGAGCGATGCGAGCGAGCTCGTCCTCGATCGCAATGCCGGCTTCGCCTGGTTGCCTGCCGCCACAAGCTGATGGGGACAGCCGTGCCCGCAAACTGCGAACGCGCCTGCAGAGAGCATAAAGATCGTGGTCCCGGATCGCGGCACGGCCGGGATTCTCGTGCGCGGCCGGCGCGTGTCGGGCCGCTGCCGCCACACCTTGTCGCGCGGAGAGCCGTGGCAGCTCAAAAAGAGGCTGGCCGGACAGACACCGATTGGGCGCACTCCGACGCCGAGAAACGCGAATTGGCTGCGGAAACGGCTGGATAAGCTGACAACGGGCGGGAGTCGATCGGGAACGAAGGCGATGGCATCGGAAGTGCCGGCAATGGGGGTGCCGGCTGCCGTGCGGCCTGCATTCTTCACTCGGTCGCCGCCGGAGCGGGTGCGTGGCCTTGCGCAATATCGCCGAAGAAGCGGAAGAACTCGCTGTCGGGTGACAGCACCATGCTCGTGTCGCCATCGCCGAGGGCCACGCGATAGGCCTGCATGGCCCGGTAGAAGGCGTAGAATTCGGGGTCGCGTCCATAGGCGTCGCGCGAGATGCGCAAGGCTTCTTCGTCGCCCTCACCGCGCAGGGTCTGGGACTCGCGCTCCGCCTCCGCGAGGAGCACCACGCGCTCGCGGTCGGCGCGGGAGCGGATGCGCTGCGACTCTTCCTCACCCTGGGCCCTGAACTCCTTGGCCTCGCGCTCGCGCTCGGTCTGCATGCGCTGATAGACGGCCTGACTGTTCTCCTCCGGCAGGTCGGCGCGGCGGATGCGCACGTCGATCAC
>JAPOPO010000243.1 GCA_026712885.1 Rhodospirillales bacterium
GCCCAGCACCTCCGCCAGGATCTCGTCGGTGTGCTGGCCAAGCCGAGGCCCCGGTTTGACCGCGCCGCGCGGGGCGGCGGCGAAATCCAGCGGCGAACCCGGCGTCAGCACAGGCCCGATCCCCGGCTGATCGATCCGCTGGAATAGCGGATTGGCGGTCGAGCAGAAGGGGTCTTCCGACACCATCTGGCTGTGGCTGCGGAACGGCCCCCAGAGCACGCCGGCCTCGGTAAGGCGGGCCCCCACTTCCTCCAGGCTCAGCGACGCGAACCACGGCTCGAGCGCGGCGCGAAGTTGCTCCCGCACCTCCCAACGGTCGGCCTCGTCGGCAAGGTTGACACCGTGCTCCGCCTCGATGGAGGCGAATGTCTCGGTGAGCCCGGCCGCCTGGCCCAGCGCCTTGACGTGGCGGGGCGTCACCACCACCAGCATGACCCGGCGGCCGTCCCGGGTCGCGAAGTCGCCGCCGAAGGTGCCATACATGTCGTTGCCGATGCGCGGCCGCTCGGCTCCGTTAATCTCGACATCGCCGATGTAACCGAGCGATCCGGTGATGTGATAGGCGACGTCGGCGAGGCTGAGCCGCACCTCCTGCCCCTCGCCGGTGCGGCTGCGGTGGCGCTCGGCGGCGAGCAGGCCGATGGTAGCGGTGAGCCCGCAGGTCAGGTCCCAGCCCGGTAGGACGTTGTTGACCGGCTCGTCCAGGTCCGCTGGCCCGGTCACGTAAGGCCAGCCCATGCGCGCGTTCACGGTGTAGTCGACCGCGACCGTGCCGTCCGGGTTGCCGATGATGCGGAGCATGATGAGGTCCGCGCGCCGGGCGCTCAGCGTCTCGTACGAGAGCCAGTCCCGGACCTGGAGATTGGTCAGGAAGATGCCGGCTTCGGGCCCCGGTGCCGTGATCAGAGCGGCCACCAGCTCGCGCCCCTCGGCCTCGCGCAGATTGACGGAGAAGGAGCGCTTGCCCTTGTTCATGCCGGCCCAATAGATGCTCTCGTTCTCGGGCGTGACCGGCCAACGCCGGTAGTCGAGGCCGCCGGTGAGCGGGTCGAAGCGGATCACGTCCGCCCCCATCTGGGCGAGCGTCATGCCGCCGAGCGGAGCCGCCACGAAAGCCGAGCCTTCGACCACGCGCAGGCCCTTGAGAATACCGTTCACGCCCACTCCTCCCCGCTGTCTCCGCTTCGCCCGATTAAGTGAGCCGGGCTTCAACTGTGCGCTGTGTAGTGGTCGCGTGGGCTGCGATCAACCGTCGCTTTCGCGCAGCCCGAGAGCGGGTGACGGATCGTCCGCGACGGCCCTTTCGCCCTCATCCGGGGTGCGGCCGAAGAGAGCGGCGATGTCGGCCTGAATGGCGAGCAGGCTGGGTACAAGGATCAGCACGATCAGCGTCACGCCGAGCAGGCCGAAGACGATGGTGACCGCCATGGGCTTCAGGAACTGCGCCTGAAGGCTGGTCTCGAATAGCAGGGGCGTGAGGCCGAAGATCGTGGTCACCGAGGTCAGAATGACGGCACGCAGGCGATCCCGCGCGCCGCCGACCAGAGCCTCCATCAGCGGTTCGCCGGCATGGAGGCGGTCCTGAATCGCGCGCACGAGGATGATCGAATCGTTGACCACGATGCCGCTGAGCCCTAGCAGCGCCATCATGCTCAGCACGGTAAGGTCGTAACCCAGAACGAAATGGCCGAAGACGGCGCCCACCGCACCAAAGGGAATCACGGCCATGACGAAGAGCGGCCGTGAGTAGCTGGAGAACACCCAGGCCAGGATGAGATAAATTGCCACCAGGGCGACCACGGCGCCGGTCATCATGTCGCCCATGGTCGTCGCCTGCTCCTCAGCCTTGCCGCGCAGCAGGACGCCGACGCCGTACTTCTGCGCAACCTCCGATAGCCCCTCGGCCTGGAGCGCGTCCAGGACCTCGTCGGTGTTGGTGATCGATTCGTCGATTTCCGCGGTGACAGCGACCGTGCGCTGGCCGTCCTCGCGGCGGATGCTCGCGAATCCGGTCGACTCGTCGAAATCGACCACCTCGGCGAGCGGCACTTCGACGCCCGCGGAGCTGCGCAAATAGAAGCGTCGCAGATCGCCCTCGGTGAGCGCGTCGTGCGGCAGGCGGACACGGATCGCGACCTCTTCGTCACCCCGTGCGAAGCGCCTCGCGATCACGCCCTCGAAGGCGGCGCGTACCTGGCTCGCGGCGCTCTGCGTGGTGAAGCCGAGGGCTCGGCCGCGCGCATTGACAGTAAGGATCGTCTCCTGCTTGCCGTAGGGGGTGTTGTCCTCGATGTCGCTCACGCCGGGGAAACGACCGAGCAACTCGCGCACCTCGCCTGCCGCCGCCTTGAGCGCCTGCACATCGTCGCCCGCGATCCGAATGTCGATCTCGCGGCCGGGCGGCCCGGCCGCACGTTCGAGGATCGTTATGGTCTCCAGCCCCGGCAGCGGGCGCACCCGCTTGCGCCATTCCTCGATCAGCGCCTGCGTGCGGATGGTGCGCTGATCCGAGGGTTCCAGCTCGACCCGCATGGCGCCCACGTGGTCGCCGGTGCCGAGAAAGAAGGAGTTGGGACGGGATGCCGGCTTCCCGACTTGGCCGAGGCTCATGACCACGAGGCCACCGGCGCCGCCTGTCAGCGCGAGCTCGGCCTCGTCCAGCGCCCGCCCGAGCTCGTCCACCATGGCGGCTGTGGTCTCCCGCTTGGTGCCCTCGACGAAGGTGACGTTGGCGATAACCGAATCCGCTTCCGGCGAGGGGAAGAAGACGAAGGAGATGCGTCCGCCCGCGATCAGCCCTACGAAGAGCAGAAGGAGGCCGATCGCGACGGCAACGGTCAGGTATCGCCAGGCGACGCAGCCCCGCACGATGCGGGCGAACAGCCCGTCGCGGAAGGCCTCGAAGCGCGGGTTGAACCACCGGGCGAACCGGTTCTCCCTGCGCGGATCGGCCTTCAGACCGATACGCAAATGGCCCGGCAGCACCAGGAAGCACTCGATCAGGCTCGCGACGAGGACGGCCACGATCACCAGGGGAATGGCCCCGATGATCTCGCCGATCTGGCCCGACACCATGAAGAGCGGCAGGAAGGCGGCGACGGAGGTGAGAGTCGCCGCCATCACCGGCGCCAACATCCGCCGTGCACCGAGTTCCGCCGCGTCGGCAGGCCCGGCGCCCGCGGCGCGCTGGGTCACGGCATGCTCGCCGACCACGATGGCGTCGTCCACGATGATGCCGATTGCCATGATGAGCGCGAACAGGCTCACCATGTTGATCGTCTGGCCGGTCAGCATCATCACGCCGAGAGTGGCGAGCAGCGAGACGGGGATGCCGACCGTGACCCAGAAGGCAACCCGCGTGCTCAGGAAGATAAACAGCACAAGCACCACCAGAGCCAGCCCGCTCGCGCCGTTGCGGAGCAGCATGTTGATGCGGTCGTCGATGAGCTCCGCTGCATCGTCGTAGTGCTCGACCACCAGAGTCGGCGGCAGTGTCGGCCGCAACTCGTCGAGAAAGGCATCGAGTATGCCTGCCTGCTCGAGCGTATCGGACGTGCTCGCGCGCCGCACCTGTAGTTCGATAGCGGGGTAGCCAGCCCTGAACGCGACCGTATCGCGCTCGTTGAAGCGTTCGCTGATGGTTGCAATGTCGCGGAGGTGGACCTTGGCCCCATCCTCGCGAGCGATCACCTCGACCTGGCCGAGGTCCTCGGCCGATCGGGCGAGGCCCAGGCTGCGGATTTGCTTGTTGGTGCCTGCAGGCACAATGCCCGATGGCAGATCGACCGAGCTGTTGCCGATCCGCGCAGCAATGTCGCCGAGCGTGAGATCGAGCTGGCGCAAGCGCCCCTCGCCGACCTCGACCCAGATCTCCTCGCGCCGGCTGCCGAACAGATCGACCTTGTCGACGCCAGCAGCAAGCAGACGCTCCCGGATGTCCTTGGCTTGGGCACGCAGTGCCGCCTCGGAAAATGGGCCTGAGACGACGATATTGCCTATGTTCTCGTAGAAGTAGAGGCGGTTGACGACCGGCTTCTCGGAGTCTTCCGGCAATGTCTCGACTCGGCCCACGGCGTTCTCGACGTTGGCCAGCGCAGTATCGAGATTCGTCCCCGGTTCGAACTCCACGACGATCGAGCCGATGCCTTCCACGGACTGTGAGAAAACGCGCTTGACCCCGTCGAGAAAACGGACCTCCGGCTCGATCGCCGCGACGATGTTGGTATCCACGTCCTCGGCGCTGGCGCCGGGCCAGGTCACGCTGACCGAGACCCATTCGACGGCGAAGGTGGGGAAGAACTGGGTGTTCATGCGCGCAAGCCCGAGCACGCCGAACAGGATCATCAGCACCATCACGAGGTTGGCGGCCGTGCGGTGGCGCGTGAACAGCGCGATCAGACCCCGACCGGGCTGGCTCATCGCACCTGAACTTTGACGCCGGGTCCGATTTCGGGGAAGCGGGTCGTCGCGATGCTCTCGCCGTCCGCGAGCCCGCCTGACACCACCACGTCGTTGCCGACCCGCGCGAGCAGCGCCACCGGACGGGGCTCAAGACGGCCGCCCACAACCGCGTAGACCGTATCGCCCCCC
>JAPOPO010000184.1 GCA_026712885.1 Rhodospirillales bacterium
AGATTCCGATCATCGGGCCGAGCCTCTTCGCCCGGCACCCGATGGTCTACATCGCGGTCATCCTGGTGCTGGTCCTCGCCTACCTCTTCCGCAACACCCATGTCGGGCTCAACCTGCAGGCGGCGGGTGACAAGCCCGATGCGCTTGACGCAGCCGGGATCAGCGTGACCGCGACGCGGACCTGGTCGGTGCTCTTCACCGGCGTCATGGCGGGGATGGGCGGGGCCTACATGGCGATGATCGGGGCCGGCATCTTCGTCCCCTTCATGACCGGAGGCGCCGGCTTCATCGCCATTGTGCTGGCGATGCTCGCGCGGGGGCGGCCGATCTGGGTGCTGATCGGCGCTTTCCTCTTCGGCGCGAGCCTTTCGCTCACCACCGCGCTGCAAGTGGGCGGCGTCAACGTGCCCACAGACGTGGTGCAGATGCTGCCCTTCCTCATGGTGATGATCGTGCTGGTGCTGTTCGCCCGGCGCGCGAGCCTGCCGGCGGCGCTCGGCCTGCCCTACGTGCGCGGGCAGCGGTAAACTGGAGGGCGACGGGAACGGGAGCGAGGCGATGAAAGAGACGCGGGTCATCATCCTGGACGGCGGCACGCTGGTGATCGACGGCTTCCACATCTACTGGAACCGGGGGCCGGCGGGTGAGGTGCGCTTCCCCGTCTACAGCGTGCTGATCGACCACGCCGACGGGCTCTACCTCTTCGATACCGGCTTCGACTGCGACCACGTCAACGCCGTGCTGCCCTTCGAGAAGCCGATCCAGTCGGAGAGGCAGACCCTGGTCGGGGCGCTCGCGCTCGCCGGCTATCGCCCGCAGGACGTCGATTACGTCGTCAACTCGCACTACCACTTCGACCACTGCGGCGGGAACCGGCACCTGCGCGAGGCCTGCACGGTCTGCCACGCGCTCGAATTCGCTCAGTGCTCGTCACCCCAGCCTTTCGAGCTTCTGGGCTACTCCGACCTGAGCTTTCACGCCGACCTCTATCGCGAACGACTCAAGCGCGAAGGCCGGGACGTGCCGGTCGATCCGGAGAGCGACATCTGGACGCCGCGCGTGGAGCTCGTGAGCGGCGATCAGGAGATCGCCAGGGGCCTGCACCTGATCGAGACGCCGGGCCATACGGCCGGACACTACAGCCTGCTCGTCGAGCTCGCCGGCCGGCGCCCCATGCTGTTCACCGCCGACGCCGCGTACACGCGCAAGGGACTGGAGCAGGAGATCATCCCGAGCTTCCACCTGGACCCGGTGAAGGCGGTCGCCTCGATGAAGCGGCTCAAGGATGTCGCCCTGGAGCGCGACGCCGAGATCTTCGTCGGCCATGACGGCGAAGCCTTCGCCGGCTACGACACCGCGCCCGCCTTCTATAGTTAGCCCGCAACATGGTGCGGTGGATTGCGCGCGGCGTGCGCGGCAGCATCGCAGCATGCAAAACCAGAACCGACCCATCAGAACCGGCGGGCGCTCCTCCATCGACCGCCTGCCGTCCAAGCTCCGCGAGGCCGTCGATCAGGCCATCGCGGACGGCGCCACCATCGACGACATAACCGCCCTCATCCGGGCCGAGGGCGGCTCTTGCTCGCGTTCGGCCGTCGGCCGCTATTCCAAGAAACCGCTTATACACCTAGTTCCGGTTTGATCAGCATGTTGTAGGTCATTGGCTTGGCTTTGAGGGCGAGGGCGAAGAGGGAGCGGAAGGCGGCGTTTCGGGTTTTTCGTCTGTTGAAGCGAAAGACGAACTCGTCGAGGTA
>JAPOPO010000639.1 GCA_026712885.1 Rhodospirillales bacterium
AGCTGCGCCTGCGCCGCGCCCTGCACCTGCGCTTCGCGGGCCAGATCACCGGCGTCGAGGGCTACGTCGAGAGCGCGGCGATCGGCCTGCTCACAGGGCGCTTCGCTGGGGCGGAGATCGCGGGTGCGACCGCCCCGCCTCCGCCGCCGACCACGGCGCTCGGCGCGCTGCTCAGCCATATCACCGGCGGGCATATGGGCGCGGGCGGGACCTTCCAGCCGATGAACGTCAATTTTGGTTTGTTCCCGCCGCTCGCGGGCCGCGTGCCCAAGCGCGCACGCAAGGCCGCGATGGTCGAGCGCGCGCGTGCCGATCTCGGACGCTGGCTGGGGGAGGGCCGCGCCGCAGCAGCCTGAGCCGGCCGGTTAGTGGGGTACTTGTGCGCATCGTCGACGGCGACACGGTAAAGCTCGGCGGGACGAGCTATCGCCTCGCGGGCATCGACGCACCGGAGACGGGGCAGGCGGCGAACGACGCACGCGGCCGGAGCTTCGACGCCGGCGCAGCCGCCACGAACGCGCTAACCCGCTACCTCGTCGACATGCAGGATCAGAATTGGCAGGCGGATATCGTCAGCCACAGCGGCAAGGTCGACCGCTACGGCCGCCAGCTCGCCCACATCGAGCTCGTGCACCGGGACGGCAGCACCCTCGACGTGTGCGCCTGGATGGTCGCCGAAGGGTGGGCCGTGGCCGAGTACGGCGCGCAGTACCGCCACCTTGAGAACGAGGCCCGCAGGCACCGTCGCGGACTGTGGGCCGGAGAGTTCGAGCGACCGAAGGACTGGCGGCGCGCTCGGCGTGGCCGGCCGGTCCGGGCCCCGGCGCGGTCTGGATGGCTGTCGTTGCTGGTGCTCGTGCTCAGGGTCACGGCGGGGCTCGTGCTGGCACTCACGCTCGCATCGCTTCGGCAACCGCGGCGCAGACGCCGCGGACGCAGGCACTGGTGAAGGTAGGAGGTGCAGCTGCGCGCTAGTAACGGCTTAGAACAAAGCCAATTAGCATCGCCGTTTGCTTGCGGAGCGGCCCACAGGTCACGCGGGGGTCGCGCGGGTCCCAGGCGGCGCGCCGCAGTTGCGCTAGGTAGAGATCGGCGAGGCGGGCGATCAGCAGCACGCCCAAGCCCTTTCGGGCCAACGCATGCCGAGCCTGCCGAGCCGCAGCGAGCAACTCGACGGCGCGGCCCGCCGCCGGTTCGGCGACGACGGCGAAACGCTCGAACCCCGGGCCCGCCCGCAGATCCTCGGCGGCGATCCCGGCCTTGGAGAGGAGGTCGGCCGGGAGCGTGACCCGGCCCTGGGCCGCCGCGTGCGGCGCCGCGCGGAGAGTGCCGATCAGCGCCCAGGCTGTGCCGATCTGCCGCCCCGCCTCCAGCGCCGGGCCAGAGTCGGCGCCGCAAGCCCGCACCATGAGTTCCGCAAGGCTCCCACCGGTGGCGGCGGCATAGCGCTCCAGCGCTACGAGATCGGCCAGACCTTCCGGCTCCAGATCCTCCTCCCGCGCATTCAGCAGCGCGTCGAAGGGGGCGCGGTCGAGCCCCCGCGCATGGATCGCGTCCGCCAGCGGCACCGCCACCTCGTGGCGCCGGGTGGGCTCGCCGGCATAGACCGAATCGAGCACCTCGCGCCACCACTGCAGCCGGATGCGCCCCAGCATTGGCTCGCTCACCGCCTCGGGAATGCGCGCGATCTCGTGGTTGAAGGCGATCAGCGCGAACAGCGCCTCGCGGCGGGGGGCCGGCGCGAAGACGGCGGAAAGGTAGCGGTCGTAGTCGGCCGCCCGCGCCAGCGCGCCGACGGGCGAGAGCTGCGGGGCCATTCAGGCGCTTCCTCCCTCTACCCCGCGTTTGCCAGGTGTCGCCGCTCCCTATACATGGACGCGCCGGAGGGATGAGAGGGAGCATGGCGACCGTTCACGTGATCGGCGCCGGCATGGCGGGGCTTTCCTGCGCCGTCGAGTTGGTGAAGGCGAGGCAGCGCGTCGTCCTTTGGGAAGCGGCGGCGCAAGCGGGCGGCCGCTGCCGTTCGTTCCACGACGCCACCCTGGACCGGACCATCGACAATGGCAACCACCTGATCCTGGGCGCCAATCCCGCGGTGTTCGGCTATCTGGAGACGATCGGCGCGCGCGACGGGCTGGGCGGCCAGGGGCGCGCGGGCTTCCCCTTCGTCGACCTGCGCTCCGGCGGGCGCCGGGACGGCCGCCCCCACTCCCGGGCCTTGCCCCTGGGGGTCATGGCGCCGGGACGCCGCGTGCCGTCGAGCCGCGCACGCCACTATCTGGCCGGCCTCGCCCTTGCCCGCGCGCAGGACGGCGACACCGCCGCAGAGCGGATGCGCGGCACTGGGCCACTGCTGGAGCGGCTCTGGGAGCCGTTGATCGTGGCCGTGCTCAACGCCTCGGTGGAGGAAGCGTCCGCGCGCCTGCTCTGGCCGGTTCTGCGCCTCACCTTCGGCAAGGGCGAGGCGGCCTGCCGCGCCTATCTCACCCGCGACGGCCTCGGCACCGATCTGGTGGAGCCAGGCCTGCGCTATGTCGAGCGTGGCGGCGGCCGGCTCCTCTACAACCGCCGGCTGCGCGCCATCGAGCACGACGGGCGCGCGGTGACGGCCCTCGATTTCGCCGGCGACGGCGACGATGCGGCGGCGTTCGCGCCGGGCGATGTCGCCGTGCTCGCGGTGACGCCGCAGGTCTGCACACAGCTCCTGCCCGAAATCCCGGCGCCGCTGGAAACCCGGCCCATCGTCAACGCGCACTTCCGCCTCGACCGGCCGGTGCCGATGCCGGGCGGGGCGGCGCCCGGCTCCTCTACAACCGCCGGCTGCGCGCCATCGAGCACGACGGGCGCGCGGTGACGGCCCTCGATTTCGCCGGCGACGGCGACGATGCGGCGGCGTTCGCGCCGGGCGATGTCGCCGTGCTCGCG
>JAPOPO010000486.1 GCA_026712885.1 Rhodospirillales bacterium
ACCGTGAAGCACGGGGCGGCCCCTGTGATGGCGGGGACGGTCCCCGGAACCATGGCCACGGCCGTCACCGGGCTCGAGACGGCCGCCGTTGCGGGCAGCGCGGCGACGGTGGGCGGGTGGGCCGGCGGCACCTACACCGCCGCCGACGAGGATGCAGAAATCACGGACACGGTGGTGCTCCACACCGACATCGAGCCAACAGGCACGCAGCCGTTCAGCGGTGACGGCGGCAAGTACGGCAACGCCAACGGGCTTGACGGTGACGGCAACCTGCCCATCGTGAGTGCCACGGACGCGAGCCTGATCACCTCTGCCGCGTTTCCCTTGGCACCGGGGATCAGGACGCACGAGGCGGGCGACGACGGCACGGTAAGCGTGGCCGGCACCTTCGACGGTGCGCAGGGCAGGTACGTCTGCACGCCGGCGGCGGAGAGCGGCTGCACGTCGTCGATCAGGCAGGGCGGCGGGTTCACGCTGTCGGGCGGCGGGGGCGGATGGAAGTTCGTGCCTGCGGCGGACGCCATGGTGGCCAAGCCCGACACGGAGTACCGGTATTTCGGGTGGTGGCTTCGGGACACCGGGGAGGGCTACGCCATCGGCGCCTTCCATGGAGGCGCGGGCGACGCAGCGGACGAGTTCGCGAACCTCCCTGCGCTGCAGGGCACGGTGAGGTACCGCGGCCCTGCGGCGGGCAAGTACGCGCTCGAGCCCCTGATCGGCGAGGCATCGTCGGGCGACTTCACGGCCACGGCGGCGCTGGAGGCGGACTTCGGCGACGGCACGGCTGCGGGCACCGTCGAGGGGACCGTCGACACCTTCATGGTGGACGGGACGGCGATGCCGTGGTCGGTCGAGCTGCAGGCGGCCGGGATCGGGGCGCATGGCGCCATCGGGGCCAGCGGCACGAATGCGGCCCTCACGGAGTGGACCATCGGCGAGAGGGAGGGGGCGGCGTTGGCTTCCGACGCTCCCGCCTGGGCGGGCCGCTTCCACGCAGCGGGCGATGACCGGGTGCCGGCGGTTGCGACGGGGACGTTCGAGGCGACCTACGGCGAGGTCGGCCGGATGATCGGCGCGTTCGGCACGACGCGGCAACAGTGACCTTTTTGGGCGAATGGCGCGCGAGCCCGCTGACGCGGGATGGCGAGGCCGCAGGCATTGGATTACATGCACGGGCTGGCCCGTCGGGGGCGCCCGCAAGGAGAGGACCGGAATGCAAGGGTTTTCGATTCCCATCATGACGCTCTGGTGCAGCGCGGCGCTTGCGGCGTGCCTATTGCTTGCTCTGCCGGCGTGGGGCGCCCAGCACGAGTCCGGACCGCCAATCTCTCTAGACAGCCCCGATGCCGCCGGCTTGGTCGGCGGCGAGGCCGAGGCCCGGGCGCTGATGGACGCGGGGCGGTTCATGGACGCGGTGACGATCCTGGGGCCACTGGTGCAGGGTGAGGAGATCGAGGCCAACACCCTCTTTCTCTACGGCCTTGCGGCCATGGGGGCGTCGCAGCAGGCGGATGTGCCCGAGGACACGAGGGCGGCACTGCTGGACCAGGCGATTGCCTCCTTCCACGCGATGCTGATCGAGGCGCCGGGGCTGGTGCGGGTGCGGCTTGAGCTTGCACGGGCGTTTTACCTGCAGGGCGAGGACGATCTCGCGCAGCGCCATTTCGAGGCGGTGCTCGCCGGCGGCGTGCCGGAGGCGGTGGCGGCCAACGTGCAGCGCTTCCTGAAGGAGATCAGGGGCCGGGGGCGGTGGAGCTTCAGGCTGGGCGCGGCGCTCGCGCCGGACAGCAACATCGGGGGCACGTCGGACGAGCGCACCATCTACATCTTCAACCTTCCGTTTCAGCGTGATGCGGAGGAGCTGACCACGTCGGGGATCGGGGTCTCGGTGTGGGGCGGGGCGGAGTACCAGGTTTCGATGCGCGAGTGGCTGCGGCTCAGGGCCGGGTCCGAGTTCGCGCGGCGGGAGTACGAGCGCTCGGAGTTCGACCAGTTCTTCCTTTCGGGCCACGCCGGCCCGCGCTTTCTGGTGGACGGGGCCACCGATGTGAGCGTTCTCGCGAGCGCGCGGCAGCGCTGGCTAGGCACGGTGCCGGACCATCGCGACCTGGGTGGACGGCTTGAGGTGGGACGGCGTCTGACGCCCCGTGTGACGCTTTCCGGCCAGGCGTCGTGGCACGGGCGGCGCTACCGGACGCGGACGTATCTTGACGGTCCGGTATGGGATACGGCCTTGCGTGGGTCGTGGGCGGTAACGCCGACGGTTCGGGCGGAGCTTTCCGGGGGCTACGGGCGGGATCGGCCGCGCAGCATGCGCGAGCGGAACCGGAGCCGCTGGGTTGGAGCGGGGGTGACGGTGATCCTGCCTCTGGGCTTCACGGTAGGCACGGGCGGCGAGTACCGGTGGGCGGACTACGGCGAGGGCTGGGGCTACCTGGTTCCAGAGGGCGGCGCGCGGGAGGACCGAACGTGGAACGTGCGGGCGTCGGTGCACAACCGTGCGTTCACGCTGGCGGGGTTCAGCCCGGAGTTGGTTGCGGTGCACGAGGAGCGGGAGAGCAACGCGCAGGCGCACGACTACGATCGCACCCGGGGCGAGCTGCGCTTCGTGCGCCAGTTCTGATGGCGGACAAGATTCGCGCCGCGCCTCAACGTCGCGGGGTGAGACGAAGGGATCGGTCCGCAAGCGATGGAAGAGCGTAGGCCGGTTGCAGCGGTGCGGGGCGAAGTCGCGAGGCCGGATCTGCGGGAAGTGCATGTTCGAACTCAACCGGCGGCATGGACCCAAGCGATGCGACTGACCCATGGCAGCACGAGATGCAGCGCCGGAACGCCCCCAACGCGCCCATCAGCTCAGGATGAACAGCGACAGGACATGGGAGACCGTCGCTCTCATCCTCGGCTTTCCGCCCGGCGGGGCCGCTGCTGCGAGGGAAGCTGCGAGGCGATATGCCCTGCGAGAGAGACTCCCATGGCCGCCGCCGGCCTCGCGCCCGCGAGCGCACCGACCTCGCCCGAGCCCGCCAAGCTTACGAGCTCGCGGCCACCACCAGGATGGCATGGAGAGAGATCGCGAGCGAGCTTGGCTACTCACAGGCGCACCAGGGCCGTG
>JAPOPO010000254.1 GCA_026712885.1 Rhodospirillales bacterium
AGCACGGCGGCGAGGCGATCCGCGTTCTTCCGGATCAGGCGTGTCGCCTCTTCGGCATCGTTGTAGGGCGCGATCACGAAGGGGAAGGGCATGTTGATCGGCGCGCTCTTACGGCCGAAGTAGATGGTGCCGCCGTGATAGGCGCCCTCGAACACCATCACCAGGTCCTTGCCGGAGACGGCGCGGGCGGTGACCAGCGCCATTGTATTGGCCTCGGTGCCCGAGTTGGTGAATCGCACCTGCTCGATGGAGGAAAAGCGGGCGCAGACGAGCGTCGCCAGCCGCTCCTCGTAGGGACTGGACGAGCCGTAGGCCATGCCGTCTTCGAGGGCCGCCATCAGGGCCTCGCGGATCACCGGATGCGAATGGCCGTAGAGGCCGGCGGAGAAGTCGCCGACGAAATCGGTGTAGGTGTGGCCGTCGACGTCGGTCAGCGTCGCACCGGCCGCCCTCTCGATCGCAAGCGGGAACGGCGTATAGAACATGCCGGTGCGGGTGTTGCCGCCGGGCAGACTCTGCTTGGCCCGCTCGTACTGCGCCTGGCTGGCGGGATTGGCGCCTGTGTAGCGCGCCTTGACCTCGTCGACCGCGCTCTCCAGGTCCAGATTCCGGCCGCTCACGTCGAGCTTGGTTGCCATGGTGCGCCTCGCTGCCGATTGCGCGGCGGACGATAGCCGCCTTGCCGGCGGCGCGGCAAGAGCGCCGGCGATTGGCGCTATGTTGCAGCGGATATGCGGGTGTGATCCGCCGTTCACTACGCTACTATCCCGGCCGCGCGCCGGTGGTACACGACGTGGGCCGATCGGGCGCAGGCGGTTATTCAACGGACGAAGGGGGGCGTCCATGCCAGAGTTGCTTCGGCCGGGCTCGATCGACGAGGCAGCCGATCTGATCGCGCGCCACGGTGCTGCGGCTGCGGTGCTCGCAGGCGGCACCAGCCTGATGCGCGAGACCTATCCGTCGGATGGCGGCTATCTGATCGGGGTCGACCGTCTCGGCCTCGACAAGGTGGTGGCGCGCGACGGCGGCTGGTCTATCGGTGCGGCGGTCTCGCTGAGCGTGCTGCGCGAGGCCGTGCCGATTGCGGCGCTCCAGGCCGCGACCCGCGAGATCGGCGGGCCTGCAGTGCAGAACATGGCGACGGTCGGCGGCAACCTGTTCGCCCGGGCGCCCTTCGGCGATCTCGCACCGGCGCTGCTTGCCCTCGGCGCGCGGCTGGTCTTCGCGACGGCCGACGGCGAGACCACGCAATCCATCGAGGACTTCTACGGCGCCTGGACGGACGGCGCCCCGCCCCAGACCGGCCTGCTGACACGGATCGAGCTCGACGCACCTGCGGGAGATGCCGCCTACATGAAGTGCGCGCGGCGGCGCTATTCCACCCCGTCGGTGGTCACGGTCGCGGCCTGCGTGCAGAAGGACGGCGGCACGGTGTCGGACGCCCATATCGCGCTCAGCGGCGCGAGCGCGCAGCCCACCCGCTGCGCACCGGCGGAGCAGGCCGTGATCGGCTCCGGCCTGGACGAAGCGGCAATCGCTGCGGCGGCCGCGGCGGCCGAGGGCGCAGTCGAGCCCCAGACCGACGCGGTCGCGACCGACTGGTATCGCCGGCGCATGACCGGCGTCTTCGTCGGCCGGGTGCTGGCGGCGCTCGCCTGACGGCGTTGAGCGGGAGGCAAGGATGGAAGACAAGCTGATACGCCTCACGGTCAACGGCCGTGACGAGGCCGTGGTGATCCGGCCGCTGGCGACGCTGCAGGACGTGCTGCGGGACAACCTGGAGCTCAACGCCGTCAAGAGCGGCTGCAGCCAGGGCGGCTGCGGCAGCTGCTCGGTGCTGGTGGACGGAGAGCTGCAGCTCTCGTGCCTGACGCTCGCCGAGCGGGCGGAAGGGGCGGAGGTGACCACGCTCGAAGGCCTCAACGAGACCAACGCGATCGTGCCGCTGCAAGAGGCCTTCGTCGAGAACTACGCGGCGCAGTGCGGCTACTGCACTGC
>JAPOPO010000230.1 GCA_026712885.1 Rhodospirillales bacterium
GAGGAAGTGGCGCAGGCGGAACGCCTGTTGCGGGCGAGCGATGTCGACATCACGAACTGGATCAGCGGGCGGGCGCCGGTTCCTGCCGAACACGACACGGCCTTCATGGCGCGGCTCAGGCGCGAGGCCATGAGCCGGCACCTCGATCGCCGGCCTTGACCGCGCTCGTTCCCGACCGCTGCCTGCGTGCCCTGGGCCAGCCTGGGCCGACGAGCCTCGGCGGGGTTCCCGAGGGCTTCGCCGCTGCGGTTCTGCTCGGCCTCGCGCAAGCGCAGGCTGCAACCGTACTCTACATCGCCCGCGACGACGCCAGGCTCGCGCGGCTTGCCGCGATGCTCGCCTTCTTCGATCCCGATTGCGCCCAGGTCACGTTTCCGGCCTGGGACTGCCTGCCCTACGACCGGGTCTCGCCCCGCGCGGATATTGCGAGCCGGCGGCTCGCCGTCCTCGTCCGTCTGCTGAGCGAGGGTGCGGCGCGGCCCAGGGTCGTGCTCACCACGGTCAATGCGGCGGTGCAGCGGGTGCCGCCCCGCACGATGCTGGCAGACGCGACCCTTCCGCTCGCGGCCGGGGCGTCGCGCGATGTCGAAACCCTGCTGGGCTACCTGGAGCGCAACGGCTTCGTGCGCGCCGGCACTGTGATGGAGGCCGGCGACTATGCCGTGCGCGGCGGCATCGTCGATATCTTCCCCCCGAACGCCGAGCGCCCGGTGCGGCTCGACTTTTTCGGCGACGTCATCGAGACCATGCACTGGTTCGATCCCGTGTCGCAGCGGCGCGCGGAACCTGCCGACGCGTTGCACCTCGCGCCGGTCAGCGAGGTTTTGCTGACGCCGCAGTCGATCGCCCGATTCCGCGGCGCTTACCGTCGCACGTTCGGTGCCGTGACGGGAGACGATCCGCTCTACGAAGCGGTCTCCGCCGGCAGGCGTTATCCGGGCATCGAGCATTGGTTGCCAATGTTCCACGAGGGGCTGGAAACGCTCTTCGACTACGTCCCGGAAGGTCCCGTTCTCCTCGACCATAGGGCGGCGGAAGTGCGCGACGACCGCTTCGAGACCATTGCCGATTTCTACGGCGCTCGGGCCAACCCGCCTTCCTCTTCGATTGCGGACGCGCCCTACCACCCGGTCCCGCCGGAGTCGCTCTTTCTCGATGCCGAGGAATGGCAGCGCCTGCTTGCCGAGCGCCCGGTCGTGCAGTGCTCGCCGTTCGTCGAGGCAGAGGGCGGGGCGGACGCCGGTGCCCGCGAGGGGCGTGATTTCGTTGCCGAGCGGACGCAGCAGCAAGGGGCGCTATTCGAGACGGTCGGCGAACACATCGACCGCCTGCTGGACAGCGGTCTGCGGATTCTGATTGCGAGCGGCGGCGCCGGCAGCCGGGATCGCATGGTCCGCCTGCTGCAGGAGCATGGCGTGCACGGAATTGAGCCGGTCGCGGATTGGCAGGGGGCCTGCGCGCTGCCGCCGAGCATCGCGGCGGCGGCCGTGCTGCCGCTGGAGCGGGGGTTCGTCTCGACGGGTCTCGCCGTGATCGCCGAGCAGGA
>JAPOPO010000086.1 GCA_026712885.1 Rhodospirillales bacterium
CCCTCGGCCGCGATCTCGGCGCGGCCGAGCCGTTCGAGCTCGGCGCACAGCCCGTCAAGCTCATCGACCGCGGCGGGCGACTGCTGGCGCACCCGCGTGCGGCCGTAGGCTCGCCTTATGGTGGCGACGTGCAGGGCGCAGGCGGGCGGCCGCGGGGGTAGATGGTTTTGGCGGGCTGTGGGCCGAGCTCGAACGGCTCGGCCGCGCCGAGATCGCGGCCGAGGGAGTGGCGCGCGACGCGATCGTGCTCGAACGCAGCGCCGACGTTCGGTACGTTGGCGAAGGCCATGAGGTGCTTGTTCCTATACCGGCCGGCCTCGCCGGCGCCGAAGCCGTCGACCACATGTGGACGGACTTTCACCGGGTCCACGACAACACCTTCGGCTTCCATTACGAGGGCAGTCAGGACGTCGAGGTCGTGAGCCTGCGCGTGCAAGCGATCGGGCGCATGCACCGCCCTGACGTGCGCACGATCGAACCAGGATCGGACGACGCGGGTCCTGCCGGCGTGCGCGATGTCTACTGGCGCGGCCGGGGTTGGGTATCCTGCCCCATCTGGCGCCGGGAGAGCCTGTCCCGGAGCTTCGTCACGCGAGGGCCTGGTATTGTTGAAGAGTACGGCTCGACTCTCGTGGTGCCCGAGGGCTGGGCCCTCAGGAATGACAATTTCGGCAACCTCATTCTGGAGAAAGAGGCATGAGCCCAGTCACGGCCAAGGACGCAAGGCCGCCGCTCGGTCCGATCGAGCTCGAGGTCATCACCGGCACGATCCGCACCGCCGAACTCGAGATTGAGGCGGCGGTCGAGCGGACCGCGCGCTCGCCGATGATCAGGGATCAGCACGACTATCGGGTGGCGCTGTTCGACGCGAAGGGGCGCAAGCTGACCGGGCGCTCCTACGCCGCCCTGGTCGAGCCGGTGTTCGAGTACTTCGAGGAGGGCGATATTCACCCCGGAGACATCTTCTTCTGGAACGACCCCTATAACAGCGCGGGCGGGATCGGCCACATCCCCGATCTCTGCACGACGATCCCCATATTCTACGGCGACCGGCTGATCGGCTTCAGCCAGGTTTTTGGGCACCACGACGATGTCGGCGGCTCGGTGCCGGGCAGCCTGCCCACCAATGCGACCGACATGTGGACGGAAGGGTTGGTGGTGCCGCCCATCAAGATTTACGAACGCGGAAGGATCAACGAGGCGGTCTTCAAGATTGTCTCGCGCAATTCGCGGCTCTCGGAACACTTGCGCGGCGATCTCGATGCCGAGATCGGCGCTGCCAGGCTTGGCGGCCAGCGCATCGTGGCGTTGGCGGAGCGCTATGGCGTGGACGCATTGGAAGCTGCCTACGACGCGATTATCGATAACTGCGCCGAGACCATACGGCGCGAACTTCTCCCCATGATCCGGGACGGCGTCTATTCCTGGGAAGACTACATCGAGGACGACGGCGTCGAAGGCCCGCAGATGCACACGCTGCGCCTGACGATGACCAAGACCGCCGACAAGATCGTGCTCGACTTCACGGGAACCTCGAAGGAGGCGAAGGGGCCGATCAACTGGCCGATCGACTACGCGGACGGAAAATTCGCGCGCAAGTGGATGGGGCCGGTGCTGCGCTCGCTCGCGGCCACGCCCGAGCGGGCGGCCGAGATCGACATGAACGAAGGCGTGCTCGATGTCATCGAGCTGAAGTTCCCGCCCAAGGGAACGCTGGTGACGCCGAGCTTCGGCAAGGCCACGGGCCTGCGGTTCTTCCCTCTGCTGCGCTCGCTCGGGATCTTCGCGGCGCTGCTGGCCAAGGCGACCGATGGGCGCATGCCGGCCGATCACGAGACGATCCGGATCTGGGGCCTGCACGGTGGGCGCATTGGCCACGACTTCTTCCTGTTTCGCGAGGTCCTCGGCGGCGGCGGTCCGGGGCGCCCGTGGGCGGATGGCAGCGACGTGGTTCACGTGGTGCCGAACTCGCGCAACCTGCCGGCCGAGTTCTCGGAGACCCGTTACCCGGTCATCGTCGAACGCCTGGGTCTTGCGACCGACTCAGGCGGCGCCGGATGCCGGCGCGGCGGCTTTGGCTATGACAAGCGTGTGCGCGCGCTCGAAGACTGCGAAGCGCTTTCCAACGCCGACCGTGCGCTGATCAACACCTACGGCGTCAACGGCGGCAAGTACGGCGGCACTTACAGTCTGAGCATCGACAATCCGGACGGCACGGAGCGCAAGCTCGCCGGCATGGAGGACCGTGTTCCCGTTGCCGCCGGCTCGACCATCAGGATCCGCACGACAGGCGGCGGTGGCTGGGGCGATCCGCTGGCGCGCGAGCCCGGGATGGTCTGCTACGACGTTCAGTGCGGTCTGGTGTCGGAGCAGGCGGCGCGCGACGACTACGGTGTCGTGCTCGGGCGCGAGGGCCGGCGCTACACCGTGGACCAAGCAGAGACCGCGAGCCTACGTGCGCGCATACGGGCCGAGCGTGGGCCGCTCCCGATGTTCAGTCGCGGGCCCTATTTCGAGCGAGTGAAGCACGACAATGCGATTGCGTGGCCGGAGGGCTACGACGACCCGGATGATGGCTGGTTCGCCGCCGACGCGGTCCAGGAGGCCGCGGAGTGAAGCCTGCACTGTTCTCGTACTCGGCACCGCAAAGCGTCGAGGAGGCGCTTGAGGTTCTTGCGAGCGACGAGATGGCGAGGCCGCTGGCCGGCGGCCAAAGCCTGATCCCCACCATGAACTTCCGCATCGCCGCGCCGTCTGCGCTGGTGGACCTTCGCAGGATCGGGGCGCTCAATGGGCGCGCCGTCGAGGGCGACGTCATCAGGGTAGGAGCGATGACCCGCCAACGGGACCTCGAACGCGATGGGGCGGTTCAGCGAGCAAATCCCCTGATCGCGGAAGTCCTGGGCAACGTCGCGCACATCGTCATCCGCAATCGCGGCACGGTTGGCGGCAGCATCGCCCATGCCGACGCGGCGGCGGAACTGCCCTGCATGTTGCTGGCGACGGGCGGCTCTGTGGTGGCACGGCGTGCCGGGGGGGAGCGGACGATCGCTGCCGATGACCTCTTCCTGTTTCACATGACGACCTCGCTGGAGGCAGGCGAGCTGCTGACCGAAGTGCGCATACCGGCGCTGCCCCCTCGCACCGGCTACGCGTTTCAAGAAGTCGCGCGCCGCCACGGCGACTACGCGTTGGCCGGCGTCTGCGCACTGGTGACGCTCAAGGACGGTGTCTGCAGCAGCGTGCGTCTCGCGGCCTGCGGGATCGCCTCGAAGCCGACGCGCCTCGCAGAGTCCGAGGCCGCGTTGCTGGGCGCCCCGCCGGAGGGGGAGGCTCTCGGGCGCGCTTCCGATGCCGCGCGCGACTACGCGACGGCGGCCGACGACCGCCAAGCCAGCGCCGATTATCGCAGGGACCTCGTCTCGGCGTTGGTCCGGCGCACCGTCACGAAAGCCGCCGACCGGGCACGGGAGCGGGCGTGATGGCAAGATCGGCCATGCGCGGGACGGCGCTCGGGCAATCACCCGATCCACGTGTCGCGGTGTCGATGACCGTCAACGGCGAGCGGGTCGAGCGCGAGGTCAGCCCGCGCATGCTGCTGAGCGACTTCATCCGACACGAGCTGGGCCTGACGGGGACGCATGTGGGCTGCGAGCACGGCGTCTGCGGCTGCTGCACGGTAATCATCGACGGCAAGGCCGGACGCTCCTGCCTCGCGTTCGCCGTCCAGGCCGACGGCGCCGACATTCGCACGATCGAGAGCGTGGCGGGGCGGGACGGCACGCTCCATCCGGTCCAGCAGGCCTTCCGCGAATGCCACGGGCTGCAATGCGGCTACTGCACCCCCGGCTTCGTCATGTCGATCTTGGATTATCTGGAGGACAATCCCGACCCCGACCTTTCCGAAGAGGCCATCCGCGAGGTCCTGTCGGGCAATCTGTGTCGCTGCACCGGATACAAGAACATCGTGGCCGCCTTTCGCCGCAGCGCGGAGCTGATGCGCGGCTCGCAATGAAGAAGCAGAGACCCTAGCCGTGTCGACGCGCCAATTCGGCGAAGCAATCGAGCGCAATGCCGATCCTGCCCTGCTGCGCGGCGAGGGCAGCTTTATCGACGACATCGATCTTCCCGGCGCGTTCCATGCCGCATTCGCCCGCAGCAGCGTCGCCAGAGCGAAAATCCGCTCGGTCGATGTCAGTGCCGCCGAAGCCCTCGACGGCGTACTTAAGGTCTATACCTGTGACAACATCGGCGCCCTTGATGCCCCGTTACCGTTGCTGATACCCGCGCCCGACCTCACCCATCCGAGGACGCAGCGTCCGCTCGCCCGCGACGACGTGTTCTATGTCGGGCAGTGCATCGCGATGGTGGTGGCGGTCGACCGCTACGTCGCCGAGGATGCGGTTCGCCTGATCGATATCGACTACGTCCCCCTGCCGGTCGAGATGGACCTCGAAAAGGCGGTCGAGGACGACGCGCCGCGCATCCATGCGGACGTCCCCAACAACGTCGCCGGCAGATTCTGTGTCGAGACTGGAGACACGGACGCGGCGTTCGCGGAGGCCGAGCACATCACGCGGATCAAGATCCGGCTTGAGCGCAGCACCGCGGCGCCTCTGGAATGCCGCGCCATTGCGGCCCGGTGGGAGGCCGTGACCGGCGAACTCACCGTGTGGGACGGCACGCAGGCGACGCTATCGGTGCGCGGCGGGTTAGCCTCCCTGTTCCGGATCGATGAGGACAAGGTGCGCGTGATCGCGCCCAACGTGGGCGGCGGCTTCGGCCAGAAGATCATGATGTTTCATCCCGACGAAGTTCTCGTGCCGCTGGCCTCGATGGAGCTCGGGCGCCCGGTCAAGTACATCGAGGACAGGGTCGAGAACTTCATCGGCGCCTCCCAGGAGCGCACGCAGATCCACACACTTGAAATCGCAGCAATGAAGGACGGCAGGGTGATCGGCCTCAAGGACGATTTCCTGCACGACACGGGCGCGTTCATTCCGTACGGAATTGCGGTCGCCCATGTGAGCTCGACATCCATCGCGGGCCCCTATCGCATCCCCAATTTCCGGGTCACCTTCCGCCCGGTCTATCTGCCGATGGTGCAGGTGACCCCCTATCGCGGCTGCGGCCGGCCGCACGCCTGCTACGCCATCGAGCGCGCCATGGATCAACTCGCCAGCGAGCTCGACCTCGACCGTTTCGAGGTTCGCCGGCGGAATTTCATCGGAAAGGACGAGTTTCCATACCCGCGCGAGGGATTGATCTTCGCCGACGGCCTGCAGGTCATCTACGACAGCGGGGCCTACGAGGAGACGCTCAACAGGCTGAGCGAAGCGATCGACGTCGAGGGCTTCCGTGCCGAACAGGCGGCTGCCCGTGATCAGGGGCGCTATCTCGGTCTCGGCTTCGGATTCTATGTCGAGGGAACCGGGCTCGGCCCCTACGAGGGCGGGTACATCAAGATTCACCCGATCACCGGTAAGGTCTACGTCAACACCGGCCTGACCGATCAGGGCCAGGGCCACGAGACGGTCTTTGCCCAGATCGCTGCAGAGCAGACAGGGGCACGGGTCGAGGACGTGATCGTGGTCGAGGGCGACACCGGCGCCTTCGAATGGGGAGTCGCAACCTTCGCGAGCCGTGCTGCGGTGTGCAGCGGCAACGCGATCCACAAGGCGGCGGTGAAGGCGCGCGCGCAGATCGTCGAGGCCGCCGCGAACATGATGGAGTGCAGCAAGGAGGACATTGACCTGCGCGACGGTGCGGCGTGGGTGAAGGGAACCGACCGCCGGGCGGCGCTGGCGGAGATCGCGACGGCGACCAACCCGTTACGCTATGCCTTCAACGAGCCCTCGAAGAGCGCCACGCAGTTCGCCCCGGCCAGCCGACATGACGGGCCGCAGCTTGCCGAAGGCAGGACGCCGGGGGTTGAAGCGACTGACTACTACAGCCCGCCCCATGCGACCTGGGCCTTCGGCGCCCATGCGGCGGTAATCGAGGTCGACCCCGAGCTCTGCACGATCGTGGTCAAACGCTATCTTTGCATCCACGATTGCGGGCGAATGATCAACCCGACCATCGTGGACGGCCAGGTCATGGGTGGGATCGCGCAAGGCGTGGGTGGCGCGTTCTACGAACGCTGCGAATTCGATGAGGAGGGCATTCCGCTCAACGCCAATTTCATGGATTTCCTGATGCCCTACGCGACCGAGGTGCCTGACGCGGAGATCATGCACTCGGAAACGCCGTCTCCGCTCAACCCACTGGGCGTCAAGGGTGTGGGCGAAGCGGGGACAATTCCGGTCGCGCAGGTTTATGCGTCGGCAGTGGAGGATGCCCTGCAACCTTTCGGGATCGCTCCGATCCGCGAGGCGCCGCTCACGCCCGACGCGATCCACCGGATGCTCAAACAGGCGAGCGCCGCTTAGCCGTTGCGCCCGAGCAGCGCTGCGATCAGACGCCTGATCCTCGCCACCACGACGACACGCGTCAGCTGAGAGCCTGCGATCGCCTGTGGCAGGTTTTGGGCGTCCGCGTCGGCATCGGCCTCCTGACCGCTGAGCGTGAGCTTCTCATGAAGGCGCTCGGAGAATTGCGCGGTGAGGTGGTTGGCAACGTCCTGCACGATGCCGCCGCGGCCGATCTGCGCGAGCGCGCCGGAAAGCTTGATGGCCCCTGAGAGTCTGACGCGGGAGTCGCCGTCGCGATCGTGGACTTCGTAAGTGATGCTCGCCTTCGCTCGGTTCCCGCCCCTGCGGTCGATGCCTGAGGCCTCGATCCTCGCGGTGCGGGCGTCGTGGTCGGTCTCGACGATTGTGGCCTCGCCTTCGAAGGCGGCAGTCACCGGCCCGAGCTTGACCGTGATCTTGCCCGTGTAAGTCGCCTCTCCCGTCCGGGCAAGAAGTTCCGTGCCGGGCATGCAGGTGACGACCTCGGATATGTCCTGAAAGAAGTCCCAGACACGACCGGGGGGCTGATCGATCCGGAACGACGCTTCGACGTCAGGCACGGCGGGATCTCCTGCGGAAACCGCGCCTCTTGGCCAGCCTGCGCCCCGAGCCCGCGCTCAGCGTCCGACCTCGACGCGGATATCGGTGGGCTGGCCACCGCAGGTCGGATTCTGATCCTGGGGGCACGCCGAGACGACGATGGTGGTGTCCATCTCGGCCCGCAGTACGATGTGATCGCCCGGCTTCGACTCAGGCGCCTTGATGGTGAAGGTGCCGTCCGGATTGATGAAGAAGTTGGTGAACAGGTTCCAGGGCTGCGGCGTGAACTCAAGCACGATGCTGTAGTCGCCGAGCGCCAAATGCAGGTTCTCTTGGCAGCTCTCGTGATAGCCCTCCACGCCGAGCTCGGCGTAGCGCGTGGGATCGCAGGCGGCGTACTGCATGTCGTGCTGGCCGGGCGAGGTGTCTTTCACGACCGTGACGATCTTCTGCCGCCGATTGGTGTAGGCCGAGTCCCCGACATGGGGGAACAGCTTCTCGATCGAAGGCTTGGTGTGCTCACAAGAGAGATACTCGAGATGGTCGGCCTTGCTGAAGGCCCAGAAATCCACCGGCTGCGACCCCTCCAGGTCCGTAATTCGGATCAGGTCTCCGGTTGCCACCTCGAACGCTTTCCCCGTGCGCGCCGCCACTTCGTGGGTCTCGCGCACCGTCGTCAAGCCGGACATGTCTAGCCTCCCTCTCGATATCGATGACGATTATCGCTGTTTCACCCCAACCGCAGTTTAGCGCCTATCCTGGCGCAGATAGTTGAGCAGTAGCCCGCTCGGCGCAGGCGAGCGCTCGCCGCGCAGGATGGTGGGGACGATCAGCACCGCGAGCGTCAGCACGTAGGGCAGCATGCCGACAATATAGATTGGCACGTCAAGGCCGATGGCCTGGACGCGCGGAATCAACGCCTCGGCGCCGCCGAAGATGAGCGCGCCGATCACCGCACGCCCCGGCCGCCAACCAGAGAAGATGACCAGCGCGATGACGATCCAGCCGCGGCCGGCGACCATGTGTTCGGTCCAGACGAAGCTGGAGGCGAGCGAGAGATAGGCCCCGGCAATTCCGCAGAGTGCACCCCCCAGCATCACGGCGGTAATGCGGAAGAGCTGGACGTTAACGCCGGCGACATCGGCCGTCGCGGGGTCCTCGCCGACGGCGCGGAGCCTGAGCCCCGCGTTCGAGCGGTCGAGACCCCACCACACTGCGATGGCAAGCGCTGCGGCAGCGTAGACCAGGATGTCCTGCTGGAAGACTATCGGGCCGATCCACGGGATGTCGCTGAGGACACCGAAATCGAGGTCGCGGAAGCCGGTTACCTTCTCGAACATGTAGGGCCTGCCGACGACCCCGGTCAGTCCGTCGCCCAAGGCGACGATGATGAGCCCGGTCAGCACCTGATCGGTGCGAAAGACGACGACCGCGATGCCAAAGACGAGTCCGACCAGGGCGCCTGCCAGCATGGCGACGGGCACGCCGGCGCCGGCGAGTCCGGTGTGGAAGCTCACGACCGCACCGGTCATTGCACCCACCAGCATCATGCCCTCGCAGCCGAGATTGAGGACGCCGGCGCGCTCGTTGATGATCAGGCCGAGGGCTGCGAGCAGGTAGGGCGTGGCGAAGCCCGGCGTGGTGGCGAGCCAGTTCTGGACGAAATCGGCTGCCATCAAGCCGGCTCCCCGCACGCCCCAGCTGAGACGGTAACGGCTGAAGAACTCGACGACGACGAAGGTGAAGAGAATGACCGCCTCGATCAGCGTCGTGATCGCCGCCGGCAGTTGATAGAACACTTTGAGCGTGTCCCCTGCGGTGTAGACGCCGCCCACCACGAACGCGGTGATGATGACGGGGACCGGCCGGAAGCGCCCGATGAAGGCGATGACGATGCCGCTGAAGGTGTAACCGCCCGCGATGAAGAGCGTCATCCGGTATTCCTGCCCAGCGGCGAGCCCTGCGCCGGCGACGCCGGCGAGCCCGCCGGACATGGCTGCGGCGAACGCGGTGGTCAGCACGACCGGAACGCCCGCCGCCCGCGCCGCCTCCACATTGGCGCCGATCGCGTCCATGTAGAAGCCGAGCCGCGAGCGGGCCATCGTGAACCAGAGCAGGGCCCCGCAACCCAAGGCGATCCAGATGCCGGTGTGCGAGGAGCCCCACCCGAGCCGCGCCAGACGCTCGATCCCCTCGTCATAGTGCCGCGAGTTGGGAAAGGCGCTGCCGGGGTCATGCCATGGGCCGAAAAGCAGATGCTGGACCAGTTGATAGGCGACATAGGTCAGCAGCAGCGAGGTGATGATCTCGTTGACCCTGAAGCGGAGCTTGAGAAAGGCCGGGATGCCGATCCAGCAGGCGCCGGCTGCGGCGGCGGCGATGAACATGAGCGGCAGGCGCAAGAAATCGGGGCCGATGTCGAAGAGGGCGACGCCGGTCGCGCCGATGCAGCCCAGCCACATCTGGCCCTCGACACCGATGTTCCAGAACCTGAGCTTGAGTGCCGCCGCCGCCGCGAGGCCAACGAGCACCAACGGCGTCGAAGCGGTCACGACCTGAGCGAGGCCGTTCAGGTCGAGGAACACGAAAACGATGAACTCGTTGATGACTTGACCGGCGGAGACGCCGTAGGCGATGAGGATGCCGAAGGCGATGAGCAGCCCGAGCCCTATACCGCCGACGAAGGTCGCCGCCCGCATCCAGAGCGGCGCCTGCTGGCGCGGCACGAGATAGATCGGGCCCAGCATTAGGCGTGGCCCAGCATCAGGCGGCCGATCTCGGCACGGCTCACCTCGCCTGCAGCGAATTCGCCGACCAGCCGGCCCCGACTGATCACGGCGATGGTGGTGGAGAGCGCGAGCACCTCCTCCAGGTCCTCGCTGATCAGCACGCAGGCGGTGCCGGCGTCCGCCGCTCCCTGAAGCAGGTCATGGACGGTGCGGCAAGCGCTCACGTCCAGGCCGCGGGTGGGTGAGTGGGCGATCAGCACGCTGGCCTCCCCCCGGAGCTCGCGCGCGAGCAGGAGCTTTTGAGCGTTGCCGCCGGAAAGGAGCCTCGCCAGCGTGGCGGGCGCCGCACCCTGGATGCTGTAGGCTTCGATGGCCCCCGCCGCCGCCGCTTTCATGGCTCCGCGACGAACCAGTGCCGGATTGCCGTACTCGCCGGCCGGCACGCCCGTCACCCCGTGGTTCTCGTAGACCGCGAGCTCCGCCAGGAGGCCGGTGCGGAAGCGGTCGGCGGGCACGGCGCGCATCCCGCGGCGGCGAAAGGCCGGCACGTCCCTGCCCGCGACTTCATCGCCGTCGATGCCGATCCGACCGCGGCTGGGCGGGCGCAGCCCGGTGAGCGAGTCGGCGAGCTCCTGCTGCCCGTTGCCGCCGACACCGGCAATTCCGTAGATCTCGCCGCTGCGCACGGCGAAGCCGACACCGTCGACGCCGATGCCTCCGGCGCCGCGCACGCTGAGGTCTTCGACCCGGAGCCGGACCTCGCCGAGTGGCCGGACGTGGCGCTCCGTCGTCTCGCCCTCCTCACCCACCATCGTCCGAGCGAGCGTCTCGGCATCCAGGCCAGCCGTCTCGGCGCCGGCGAGCACCGTTTCGCCGCCCCGCATCACCGTCACCCGCGACGAATAGCCGATCACCTCGCGCAGCTTGTGAGTGATGAGGACGACCGCGTGGCCATCATCGGCCAGGCGGCGCATGAAGGTGAGAGCCGAGACCGACTCTTGGTCGGTCAGCACCGAGGTGGGCTCGTCGAGGATGAGGATCCGGGCGCCGAGCAGCAGCACCTTGAGGATCTCGACGCGCTGCTGCTCGGCGATGGAGAGGTCGCCGACGACGGCACCGGGCTCGATGGCGAAACCGACCTCCGCCGCCTTGGACGCCACCGCCTCGGCCGCGTCCCGCGGGCGCCGAACGCCGAGCGCGCTGCGGCAGGCAAGCACGATGTTCTCGGCAACGGTAAAGCGCTTCACCAGCTTGTAGTGCTGGTGGACCATGCCGATGCCGAGCCTGGCGGCGTCGGCCGGCGCGGTGATCGTGGCCGGCTGGCCGTCGACCGCGATGGTGCCTTCGTCCGGGGCATAGAGCCCGCAGG
>JAPOPO010000218.1 GCA_026712885.1 Rhodospirillales bacterium
CGCAGGTGAACGGCGGCCCCCCCGGATGCAGTGCCCGCCAACCGGCGTGGCCAAACAGTGTCTCGCGCCGCCCGGCCATCTCCGACAACAGCCCTCCAGCGTGCCGTCGCGCAGCGGCCCAGGCCGCCAGCGGCGCCCCGAACCGGGGACTGGCCCAGTGAATGAACTGGATCGTGCAACGGTCGGGCGCACCGTCGGCCAGCACGCCCGCGAGTGCGCCGAGGGTTTCCGCGTCGATGCCGGCGAAGGGCGGAATTTCCAGCACGAAGCCGTGGCTGGCGGCATTGATGTACAGCTCTGTGCGCTCGTCCCACGCCCGCCACGGCAGCAGCTCGTGCAACGGCTCCGGGCACGGCGGCGGCGCCCAGGGCGCCATCGAGTCCGGCCCGTCGAACAGATCCAGGAGCCGGCCGATCATGGGTTCACGCTCCAGCCGGCGGGCTCGATCACCACGCGCACCCAGCCCGCTTCGTGGTAGATGCCGTGCTCGTCGACGTACGGCGCGATCCAGATCCGACCGATCACCTCGGCCGTTCTCGCCCCGTCGCGCCAGTGCCTTGCAGGCAGCAGACCTGCGGACGGCAGTCCTGCGGCCAGTAGACTTGCGGACGGCAGACTTGCGGACGGCGGATCGTCCACGCCGGGCGCGGTTTCGCCCGCGCCCGACGATTCCGCGACCGTGCCGCCGAAACCATGTCCAATCCGGTGCTGCGCACCGCTGTCCTGCACGCGGCAGTCGCCCTTGCAGATCGATTCGGGTTCTTGCGCGCTGGCCGCCGCCCGCGCGGCGGGCCACCGTGCCCCAGTCGCATTGCGGTATCCACGAACGCGGGTTGCAGGTTCTTCCGTTGCCGCCCCGGCGGCCCCGTTCGCGTACGTCGGGATCCGCCACGGCGACGCCGGGTCGGCCTCGGCCACTCGCGCGCACACCGAGCCCTGTACCAGCGGGCATTGCCAGGAATTGCCGACGTGACTCGTGGCGCAACCGCCCATGAGAATCGCCCCGAGGATCAGCGCCGCGGCCATTGTTGGGTTCATGCTGTCTGCCCGGCATCGATTCATCATCCGTTCTCCATCGCGACGGGCTCTCGGCCGTCCAGCCACGTCCCTTCCAGAAACACCACGGTGACGGGCGTGCCCGCCGACAACTGGATCACCGGCTGGTATTGCTCGGCCCGGCGAATGAGGTAATCGCCGATCTCCCGCCCGGCGGTGCCGGCGCCCGTGCCGAGGCCCGCGCGCCCGATGTCGCCGAAGTCCGTGTCCGCCAACGCCGCCGCACCTCCGCCAATCACGGCCTGGGGCCGGAACGCCTGGTTGGCGCTCTCCCCGAATCCCGAGAAAAGACCGGCCATGAAGGCCCTCTGCACCAGCGCGCCCTCGCGGCTCACCACCGCGCCGCGCACCCCGGCCTGGCCGCCGCCTGCGACGAACCCGGACACGGGGGTCTCGATCACCGTGCCGGAAACATCGCCCGCGCACGCCATGGTCTGCAGCCGCACGTAGACTTTTTCCGAACTCAAGTCCCCGTAGGCGGCGCCGGTGACCGTGCAGCCCTCCACGTCGCTGCGCGAGGCAATCCCGTCCACGGCAGCCCCATAGGCGGGGCTGGTCAGTCGCAAGAGCACCGGGCGGGGGTCGCCCTGGGACTGCACGCTCGCGGAGGCGTCCGCGCCCGCGATGACCACCGCCTCGGCGTAGCTGCCCGCCGGCACGTAGTCGGCCGTGGGCTTCGGGACCGGGATGGACTCGGGTGATTCGGCATCCGGTCCCCCGCCCGGTCGTTGTTCCAATTCGAATTCCCGCACCACCGGCGCCGCGATCGATTCCACCGCGCCGTTGCCCCGGTTCCGCTCGTCCCGCCGTTGCGCCTCGGACCGCGCCGGCGCCGGCGCCGTGAACGGGTCGTTGCCCGGCGCCGCGCCGATGCCCTGCGTCATTTCCTCGATCAACGCCGCCTGGCGGTCGATGGCCGCGCGGGCGTCTTCGGCGTCCTCGCGCAACCGGCGCTGCAGGCGCAGGTTTTCCGCTTCCAGACCGCGGTTGGCGGCCTCGATCTCGCGAAGCCGCAATTCGATCCCGCCGAGCCGGGTCTCGGACTGCCTCACCCAGCCCGCCTCGGCCTCGCCCGGGACCGCCAGCTGCGCCTCGATCCCGCGAAGCGCGGGCGCGCCGTCGCCGCCCCCGTCGCCGAGCCAGAGCACGGCGAGGATCGACACGACCCCGGCCAGCACCGAGAACAGCAGCCACTGGCGCCGCTGCACCCCGCGGTTGCGAACGTCAAGCGCGCTCATCGAACGGACTCCGCCACGCCGTTGTCCTCGACCAGCACAGCCATCCGTTCGCCGTTCGGGCCCTCGCCGGGCGGCAAGCCCTCGCCGGGCAGCGCGACCTGACCCGGCGTCGACACCCAGGCGGCCACGATCGGGGCCGAGGCCGCGTATGCAAGCTCCGGCGCTGCAACGGCATCGTCGCTGCCCATCCACAGCATGCGTGCGGTGAACCGCGGGCCCTTCCAGAGCTCCACGAGCGCACCGCGTTCGAGTCTTGCCGCGGACTCGGACGCCGGGACGATGACGTAACCCGGCACCGGTTCGCGACGGGCAATCGCCCTGATCAAGAAGACCAGCTCGGACTCGTGGTTGCCGGCCGCAAGCCCGCCGGCCGCAAGCCTGCCGGCTGCAAGCCTGCTGGCCGCAGGCCCCGCCACGGACGGGTTTTGTATGAGAATCTGCGCCGAACCGCGGGAAACGCCCGACAGCGTCAGCCGGTACGTGAACCCCTTTTCAGTCCCCATGTACAGCGTCACGGGTGCTCGCGCATTCGCTGGCGCGGGCGCATTCGCTGGCGCGGGCAGCCCTACTGCCGGGCGCAGCCCATTTGCCGGGCGCAGCCCATTTGCCGCGCGCAGCGCCGGGTAGAGATACAGGTCCCCGCGCACCGGGTCGTGTTCCACGGTGAACCCGGCGGAGGCGTGGATCACGCGCGACACACGATCCCCGTCCAGCGCAATGCGGTTGAGCTGCGTCGTGGAAATCTCCGCGGCCAGCTCCGCGTGATCGGACGCCTGAAGGACCTGCAGCGCCCACGCCGTCGCGCTTGAGCCCATATAGATAATGAGTGACAAGCCCAGTCGCGCGATCGCGCCGCTCCCGGTCGCCTTCACCGTCAATGCCATCAATGCCGATTTCACCCCTCGTCCTCCCGTTCCTCGAACCGCAGCAACCCGATGCGCCCGCCGTCCATCGCGAACACCAGGCGGTAGCGCTTGCGCGTGCGCGTGGCTTCCTCCCGTCCGAGCCAGGTGACCA
>JAPOPO010000228.1 GCA_026712885.1 Rhodospirillales bacterium
CATCACCATGGTCGAGAACACGCCCATCGACTACCTCGACTTCGCGAGCCCGGAGCCGGGGCTCGGCGCCAAGATCGGCCTCGATGCGACGACCAAGATCGGGCCCGAGACCAGCCGGACCTGGGGCACGCGCATCCGCATGGCGGACGAGATCGTGGAGCGGGTGACGGGCAAATGGGACTCATACGGCCTGCCGGGCTCGGGCAAGCCGATCTGGCGCTAAGCAGGACATAGTTGGGGAAGCAGGCATGACTGGAAAGACCGCGTTCGTTACCGGCGCTTCGGGCTTCATCGGCACGAACCTGGTGAAGCAGCTGGGCGAGGCCGGCTGGTCGGTGACCGCAATGCATCGCGAGACCTCGGACCTCACCTACCTGAGCCGGTTTCCGGCATCGCTGGTGGTGGGCGATATCGGGGACCGGGCGTTTCTGGCGGGCGCGATCCCGGACGGCGTGGATGCGCTCTTCCACGTGGCCGGCAACGTGAGCTTCGATTCATCCGGCGACGAGGCCCAGACCCATGCCAACGTGGCGGGCACCCGCGCCATCGTCGAGGTGGCGAAGGAGAGGAACGTCGGGCGCTTCATCCATACCTCGACAGGCGCGACGTGGGGTCTTCACGACGGCTTGCCCATCGACGAGACAGCGCCGTCGAACGCGGACGAGCTTCCGGTCAACTATTGCCGCTCCAAGAAGGCGGCCGAGGACATCGTGCTGGAGGCGGAGGCAGGCGGCCTCGACGCCGTCTGCGTCAACCCCGGCAACGTGGTCGGCCCCTACGACCGGGTGATCTGGGGCCCCTTCGTCCAGGCCATCGCGAGCGGCGCCATGACCACGGTGGGCACAGGCGGCGGTTCCTTCTGCCATATCGACGAGACCGCGAGAGCGCATATCAGCGCCTACGAGCGAGGCAGGCGAGGGGAGCGCTACATCCTGGGCGGCGCCAACGAGAAGTTCGCCACGGCAGCCCGCATTGTGGCCGAGATCCTGGGCGTCGAGGCGCCGCGGGCGACGAGCGAGCGCAACCCGGACGTGAGCGACGAGATTCACTTCGTCACGAACCTCAACCAGATCATGCTGTGCGACAAGGCGGTACGGGAGCTCGGCTTCAAGCCGCTGCCGCTCCGCACCATGTTCGAGGATCTCTGCGCCTGGATGCGCGGAGCGGGGATGCTGCCCGCCCCGGCCGGCGACTGAGTGGGCTCGTTAGGGGACGATGCCGCCGGCGGAGAGGCCCGCAAGAACGCCGATGATGACGACGGCGAGGCTGAGCGCCGCCACATAAGGGATTCGTGCCCGCGTCAACTCTTCGAGCGAGGGGCCGTGATCGTCGCTCATCGACGACTACTCCTCTGGTCTGCCTGCCGCGACTCTTCAGGGCCGCGAGCCCCGAACATGCCTCAACCGGCGCCGGGTTTCCAGTCCCTTACTCGGCGGCCTGGTGCAGCGTCGGCGCCGGGGTCAGCGGCTCCAGCGCATAGCCGTGTTCCGAGAGGGTCCCGCCGATGGTCGTCGCGAGATCGACCGCGTTCGGCCCGTCGCCGTGCAGGCAGATGCTGCGCGCCGAGATCGGCACGCGTGCACCGTTGATGCTGAGCGTGTTGCCGGTCTCCAGGAAGAGGCCGAGCTTCTGCCGCGTGTCGTCCAGGTCTGCCCCCTCGTTGGAGCGCTTGAGCACCAGCGTGCCGTAATCGTCGTAGGGCAGATCGAAATAGAGCTCGCCCACCACGTCGATGCCCATGTCGGCGGCGATCTTCGTCACCGCGTGACGCTCCACCGGCGCCGGGTAATACATCATCGGCTCAGGACAGAGATCGATCACAGCGCGGGCGAAGGCCTCGCCCAACGCTTCGTCGTCGTTGAGCATGCGATAGAGGGCGCCGTGGGGCTTGACGTGATGAAGCGTCATGCCGTTGGCTTCCAGCGCTGCCCGGAGCGCGCCGGTCTGGTAGATCACGTAGGCGTAGAGCTCGTCCGGCGTGATCGCCATGACCCGGCGGCCGAAGCCCATGAGGTCCGGCAGCCCCGGATGGGAGCCCACGGCCACGCCGTTCTCCTTGGCGAGCGCGACGGTCTTCATCATGGTCATGGGGTCGCCGGCATGGAAGCCGCAGGCGACGTTCGCTGTGGTGATGTGGGGCATGAGCGCCTCGTCTGCCCCCATGACCCAATTGCCGAAGCTCTCGCCGCAATCGATGTTGATGTCGAAGGTTCCGGCCATGACGTGGTCTCCTCGTCAGCGCTCTTCTCGCGCCATCATGCCCCGGTCTGCCGCCGGCGGGAAGTGGGAAGGCGCGGCCGGTCCAGGCTGGTAGGCGATGGCGGTCTTTGCTACAAGGGCGCCCGTCCCCCCGGATCATCGGTCTTGCGGCATGAGCCAGCCCACGCGCACGGCCCGCGTCGAGCGGGTCACCAAGGAGACGAGCATTACCGTCGTGGTCGATCTCGACGGCAGCGGCCGCTCGCGCATTGCCACGGGGATCGGCTTCCTCGATCACATGCTGGAGCAGCTCTCGCGGCACAGCCTGATCGATATCGAATGCGCGGCTAAGGGCGATATCGACGTGACGCTCCACCACACGGTCGAGGACACCGGGATTACCATCGGCGAGGCGGTGAGCAAGGCTCTCGGCGAGCGGCGCGGCATCCGGCGCTACGGCAGTGCTGTGATCCCCATGGACGAGGCGTGCGCCCGCGTCTCCCTCGACGCGAGCAACCGGCCCTACCTGATCTGGCGGGTCACATTCCCGAGGCCGCGCCTCGACGGTATGGACACCGAGCATTTCAAGGAGTGGTTCCAGGCCTTTGCGCAGGCGGCGGGGCTTACGCTCCACGTCGAGGTCATGTACGGCGAGAACAGCCATCACATGATCGAGGCCTGCTACAAGGGCCTCGCGCGGGCGCTGCGCCAGGCGATCGAGCCCGACCCGCGTATGGCGGGCGAAGTGCCGTCCACCAAGGGCGTGCTCGGCGGCAGCCTGGAGGCTTAGGGTGCGCTTCTACACGGTCCACATACCGGCCGGCGAAGGCGGCGGGGACGACGGCGCGCTGGGCCGCGCCGTGCTCGTGCGAGAAGGGTTCAACTGGCTCGCGTTCTTCTTCGCGCCCTTCTGGGCGCTCGCGGAGGGCTTGTGGCTCGCGGCGCTGCCGCTGATTGCCGCGCTGGCAGCGATCGTCGCGGTGCCGCTGGTGCTGGGTGTTGGGCCGGTTCTGCCCGTGGTGCTCGGCCTCGGCTATGCCGTGCTCGCGGGCATGTCGGCGAACGACCTGCGCCGGGCCGGGCTCGCCGCCCGCAGCTACCGCCTGGCCGAAGTGGTGGCGGCGCCGAGCCGCGCGCAGGCGCTCATCCGTTACGCCGAGGCCATGGCGCAGGCGTCGGCGTCGCGACCAGCGTTCGGCGCCGCGGCACCGTCGCCCTGGTCGCGCAATCCCGACCCGAACCCCGGCTTCTGGAGCTGACACGCCGTGACCACCGCGATCATCGACTATGGCTCGGGCAACCTGCGCTCCGCCGCCAAGGCCTTCGAGCGTGCCGCAGCCGAGGCGACCCCGGCTGAGCCTGTGCTGGTGACCGACGATCCCGATCGGGTGCGGCAGGCGGAGCGGATCGTCCTGCCCGGCGTCGGCGCCTTCGCCGACTGCAAGGCCGGGCTTGCCGCCCGCGAGGGCATGATCGAGGCGCTTGAGGATGCCGTGCTGCGCCGGGGCGTGCCCTTTCTCGGCATCTGCGTCGGCATGCAGCTCATGGCGCGCGTGGGCCACGAGCACGGCGAGCACGAAGGGCTCGGCTGGATCGACGGCGAGGTGGCGCCGCTGGAGCCCGAGGACGAGGCGCTGAAGGTCCCCCACATGGGCTGGAACGATCTCGCCCTGGAAGGCGAGGCGCATCCGGTCCTGGAGGGGCTGCCCGGCGATGCTCACGCCTATTTCGTCCACAGCTACGGGCTGACCTGCAGCAGGCCCGACGAGGTGTTCGCGAGCGTGGACTATGGCGGCCCGGTCACGGCGGTTGCGGGCCGCGGCAACATGGTGGGCACGCAGTTTCATCCCGAGAAGAGCCAAGAGGTGGGCCTGACCGTGATCGGCAACTTCCTTCGGTGGCAGCCATGAGCCAGCTTGCGACAGTCGGTCCCCGCATCGAGGTCGGCACGGTCGAGCGGCTGCGCAAGCGCGAGCTCGCCGAGCTCTGCGAGGCCGCTTCCGCCGCGATCAACGACGGCGCCGGATTCGGCTGGGTTCGTCCGCCCCAGCCGGCCTCCTTCGAGCGCTACTGGCGGGGCGTGACCGTGGTGCCCGAGCGGCTGCTCTTCATCGGCCGCATGGACGGCGTGGTGGCAGGGTCGGTCCAGCTCGTGTCGGCGCCGCCGCAGAAGGAGGCCTGGCGCCTCTCCTGCCTCATCGATACCCACTTCGTGGCTCCGTGGGCGCGCGGGCACGGCCTGGCCCGGAGGCTGCTGGAGGCGGCCGAGGAGGAAGCGCGCGCACGCGGCTACAAGGTCGTGAACCTGAGCGTGCGCGAGACCCAGGAGGCCGCGATCGCGCTCTATGAGTCGCTCGGTTTCGAGCGCTGGGGCACGCATCCCAAGTATGCGTTCGTGGACGGCCAGTCGATCGCCGGCCATTACTACTGCAAGGACCTGACCGATCTGACGGACCGGCCGCCGGACCCGGCGCCGTGATCCTCTTCCCTGCGATCGACCTCAAGGGGGGCGCTTGCGTCAGGCTCGTGCAGGGCGACATGGCGCGGGCCACGGTCTTCTCCGACGATCCCCCGGCGCAGGCGCGGGCCTTCGCATCTGCCGGCTTCGCCTGGCTTCACATCGTCGATCTCGACGGCGCCTTCGCCGGCAGGCCGGTCAATGATGACGCGGTCGGGGCGATCCTCGCGGCGGTCGATCTCCCTGTGCAACTGGGCGGCGGCATTCGCGACATGGCGACGATCGAGGCGTGGCTCGCGCGCGGCGTGCGCCGGGTGATCCTGGGAACCGTGGCGGTCCGCGATCCCGACCTGGTGCGCGCTGCCTGCCGGGCTTTCCCGGGCCGGGTCGCGGTCGGCATCGACGCACGCAACGGGCGGGTCGCGGTGGAAGGCTGGGCCGAGACGGTGGACATGAAGGCGCTGGAGCTGGCGCGGCGGTTCGAAGACGCCGGCGCTGCCGCGATCATCCATACCGACATCTCGCGCGACGGGGCGCTGGAGGGCGTCGCCGCGGCGTCGACCGGAGCGTTGGCGCGGGCGCTCGACACGCCGGTCATCGCCTCAGGCGGCGTCGCCTCCCACGCCGACCTCGAAGCGCTCAAGCCATACGAGGCGGACGGTGTCTGCGGCGTGATCTGCGGCCGGGCTCTCTACGACGGCCGCATCGACCCGGCCCAGGCTCTCGCGCTGCTCGCCGCCTGAACGCGCCGCTCCCGGTTCCGCGCCATGCTGAAGATGCGCGTCATCCCCTGCCTCGACGTCCACGCCGGGCGCGTGGTCAAGGGCGTGAACTTCGTCGATCTGGTGGATGCCGGAGACCCGGTGGAGCAGGCCAGGGTCTACGACG
>JAPOPO010000261.1 GCA_026712885.1 Rhodospirillales bacterium
CAGTGCCGAGCACCGGCCGACGCAACACCCCCCCGGGCGCCGGGCAGCACCTCGGAGGATACGACCCGCTCCCCCTCACACAAGAGCCGCGCCGGGATCGTGTTCGTCGATCTCGAGGGCCACATCGAGGAGATGAACCAGGCCTACCTCGACCTTGTCGGCTACGACCGGGACGAGATCTCCACGCACACCTATCAGGACCTCACGCCCGAGAAGTGGCGTGCCGGCGAGGCGGAGATCATCGAGACCCAGGTGATGCAGGGAGGCTTCTCGGACAAGTACGAGAAGGAATACGTGCGCAAGGACGGCTCCATCGCGCCGATCAGCCTGCGCACCATCCTGGTGCGGGACCTGGACGGGCGGCCAATCCGCTTCATGGGCATCGTTCGCGACATCACGGAGCTGAAGGAGAAGGAGGAGGCGCTCAGGGCGTCCGAGAAACGCTACCGGAGCCTCTTCGACCTGAGCCACGACGGCGTGGTCTTCGTCGGCCTCGACGGACCCATCGAGGAGGCGAACGACGCCTACCTCGACATGGTGGGCTATGACCTCGACGAGCTCATCGGCGTCACCTATCAGCAGCTCACGCCGACCCGCTGGGCGGCGATGGAGGCCGAGATCGTCGACAAGCAGCTCATGTCGCGTGGCTACACCGAAGAATACGAGAAGGAGTACATCCGCAAGGGAGGCTCGGTTTTCCCCGTCGCCGTCCACTCCATCCTCGTGCGTGACGAGGCGGGCACGCCGGTGCGGATCATGGGGATCGTGCGCGACATCACCGAGCAGAAGCAGGCCAAGGAGGCGCTGGAGCGCCACGCCCAGGACCTCGCACGCTCCAATGAGGAGCTCGAGCAGTTCGCCTACGTCGCCTCCCACGACCTGCAGGAGCCGCTGCGCAAGATCAGGGCCTTCGGCGCCCTGCTCGCGGACGAGAAGCAGGAGAGCCTGGACGAGGAAGGCCGCCAGTACATTGACTTCATGACCGATGCGGCGGCACGGATGCAGACTCTGGTAAGCGACCTCCTGGCTCTCTCCCGGGTTACCACTGCGGCGCAGCCCTTCGAGGACTTGCCTCTGAGCGACGTGTTCGACACGGTGCTCTCGGACCTTTCCGTGTCCCTCGAGGAGGCAGAGGGCCAGGTGGACGTTGCAGAGGCGCCGACGATCGAGGCGGACCGCACCCAGATGGAGCAGCTCTTCCGCAACCTCATCGGGAATGGGCTCAAGTTTCGCAAGCCGGGTGTCGCGCCGCGTGTCACGGTCTCTATGGCGGCCGAGGCAGAGCCTCTCGCCGCGATACCAGGGCCCGCGCACACCCTCGTCGTGTCAGACAACGGCATCGGGTTCGAACCGTCGCTGGGCAGCAAGCTGTTCCAGCCCTTCAAGCGGCTGCACGCGCGCCACCAGTACGAGGGCGCCGGTATCGGCCTCGCAATCTGCGAGAAGATCGTCATGCGCCATCACGGCCGGATCACGGCATCCGGCACGCCGGGAGAGGGCGCCGCCTTTGCGGTGACCCTGCCCCGTCGGCAGCCGCGGTGAGACGCCGATGAGTGCCCCGCCCGGCACCAGGCCGGTTCTGATTCTGATGGCGGATGACGATCCCGAGGATTGCCTGCTGACCAAGAAGACGCTGCAGAAGGCAAGGCTCGGGAACGAGCTGCGCTTCGTGCAGGACGGGCAGGAGCTGCTGGACTATCTCGGGCGCAGCGGCAAGTTCTCCGATCCCGGTTCCTCGCCCCGCCCCGACCTGATCCTGCTCGACCTCAACATGCCCAAGATGGCGGGGCTGGACTCGCTCTGGGAGATCAACCTCCGGCCGGCGCTGAGAAAGATTCCGATCGTCATCCTCACGGCCTCCGAGGCCAGCCTGGACATTTCGGACAGCTACAATCTGGGCGCCTACGCATATCTGGTGAAGCCCGTGACGTTTGCCAAGCTGCACGAGGCGGTGCTGCGGCTGAAGAGCTGCAGCTACGAGCTCACGGTATCGGCGGGCCCCGGCGACGCGGTGCGGCCTGCGGTCATCGTCATGGCGGACGACGACCCGGAGGATTGCTTGCAGGCCACCAAGACACTCCAGGCCGCGGGCCTCGGCAACGCGCTCACTTACGTCACCAACGGCGCCGCGCTGATGGACCACTTGCAGGAACGGCATGTCCACGGCGACGGCACGCCTGCACCGCGGCCGGATCTCGTCCTTCTCGACCCCGGCCTGCAACAGACGGAAGGGCGCCATGCGCTCGCCGAGATCGCCGCCGCGCCGGCGCTTCGCGATCTGCCGGTGATCCTGCTAGGCGGGTCCAAGGGCGACCGTGCCGACCTGCCCTGGGCAGGGACGGCGGAGCCGGTCTTCATCGAGACGCCGATCGATTTCATCGCGTTCGCAGGCGCCGTCGCGGCCTTTCCGTCGCTCACGCTGCGACTCGTGACCAAAGCCGAGGGGCAGGCCGGCACAGCCGGCGCGGCGTAGGCGCCGGGAGGGGGGAGGATGGCGAGAGCCGATACCAGCGAACGCACCGTCCTCCTGATGGCAGACGACGACCCCGCCGACTGCCTTCTTACCGAGAAGGCCCTGCGCCGGGCGGACATTACCTGCCCGCTCTTTGTCGTCCACGACGGCGCCGAGCTGCTGGACTATCTCAAGCGTCGCGGCGACTACACCGACCCGGAGACCGCACCGCGGCCGAGCCTGATCCTGCTCGACCTTAACATGCCGAAGATCAACGGGACCGAGGTGCTGGAAAAGCTGCGCGACGAGCCGGAACTCTGCCGCATCCCCGTGGTGGTGCTCACGACCTCCGACGAGGAGCGGGACATCGCGGCGAGTTACGCGCTCGGCGCCAACGCCTACATGGTCAAGCCCTCGGCCTTCGACGAAATGGTCTCGGTCGCCGAGATCGTGAAGGCCCACTGGCTGGAGACGGTGCGTCTACCGCCTTGAGCGGTCTTCACTTCCCAGCAGTTCCTTCTCGAGCTCGGCGAGACATTCGAGAATGCGGCGATCGTAGCCGCCTTCGATCATGCGGCCCCGCCAGCCATCGCTGAGACGCGTTCTCGTCATCGCTATGCTCCTACTGACTTGTGTTGTTGGTCACTTGGGCTTGACCCATCAAGATCATCCATGGACGGCCACAACGTCGACCGTCTCGCCCTCGTGAACCAGATTCGACGCCTGTACCCACCAGCCTGGATTCTCGCGGGCGATTGTGCCGGCTGCGTCCGCTGCCGCGTCCTCATCTTCGAATAGGCCGAAGCAGGTACCGCCCGAGCCCGACATGCGAGCGAGCAGGCAGCCAGGCGCTGCGCCGAGTCGGTCAAGCACGTGGCCGATTTCGGAGACCTTGGCACGAGCCGGCGGTTCCAAGTCGTTGCGCCGGGTGCGCAGCAGATCAGCGAGCGACGCCGCGTCCCGGGGGCTCGCTTGAAAGCGCCCGGGCACCGAGAACGGCCCGCGCCGCGCCGCGAAGACGGGCCCGGTAGGCACCGGCACGCCGGGATTCACCAGCAATACGGCGCAGGGAGGGATGCGCGGCGCTGGGCTCAACGCCTCGCCGATGCCGGCCATGCAGGTGGCGCGTGCATGGAGGCATACTGGCACGTCGGCGCCGAGGCCAAGGGCGATTGCCCGAAGGTCGTCGGCGTGCTCGGGACCGAGCCGCCAAAGGCGGGCGAGGCCGCGCAACACCGCCGCCGCATCCGCCGAGCCACCGCCGAGACCGGCCGCGACCGGAATCCGCTTGTGCAGCGCGATCCGCACGTCAGCGGGCCGGCCTAGCCGCTCCGCCAATGCCGCCGCCGACCGCGCCGCTAGATTGTCGCCGGAATCCAAGGCGTAAGCGAACGGGCCGGTCACGGTAAGCGTGAGGACATCGGCCGGCGCAATCTCGAGGGTATCTGAAAACGCGGTGAAGGTGACGAGGCTATCCAGCTCGTGGTAGCCGTCGGCGCGCCGGCCGGTCACATGGAGGTAGAGGTTGAGCTTGGCCGGCGCCTCGACCCGGATCACCACCGGCCCTCTAATGCGCGCCGTCCGCCTCCGCCTCTGCGGAGAGGCCGTCCGCGATCTTGCGCCGGACCTGGCCGGCGAGGTCATCCTCCGGCTCGAGAGTGAGCACGCGCCGCCATTGGAATCGCGCCTCGTGCAACCGGCCCACCTGCCAGTAGGCATCGCCCAGGTGGTCGTTGATGATGGGGTCGCCCGCCACCAGCTCGACCGCCCGCTCCAGCTGGTGCACGGCCTCCTCAAAGTCGCCCAGCCTGTAGGCCACCCACCCAAGGCTATCGATGATGTAGCCGTCGTCGGGCCGGAGTTCGACGGCCTTCTCGATCATCGTCCTGGCCTCGCCGAGATTGCGGCCCTGCTCCACCCAGGAATAGCCGAGATAGTTGAGCACCAGCGGCTGATCGGGCTCCAGCTCGAGCGCGCGCTTGAAGTCTGCCTCGGCCTTGAGCCACTCGCCCAAGCGCTCGAACGCGATACCGCGCACGTAAAACAAGCGCCAGTGGCGGTACTCGACCGTCTCGATGCGCTCGACCGCGATGTCGTAGGCGGCGGCGGCCTCCGCGTATTGCTCATCCCTCCTGAACACGTCACCGAGGGCGGAGATGGCGTCGGTGCGCTCGGGCTGCTCGTCCGCCATGCGTCTGAGCGTCGCCACGGCCTCATCCTGCCGGTCGAGATCAGCCAAGCCGGCCGCGGCGCGCAACTGCGCGGCCCAGGCGAAGTCCGACCCGGCGGGAATGGAACGGTAGGCGTCGACTGCGGCCTCCAGCCGCTCCGCATCTTCGAGGATTTCGCCGATCAGGAACTGGGCGGAATCCAGGTCATCGCGGAGGAAGAGCGCAAGGCGCGCATATATCAGCGACGCCTCGCCGCCATCCCGCTGCGGCAGCGCGGCTGACGCCCCGAGCAGCGCCTCTGCCAAGCCCCTGCGCGCATCGGTGACGAGGGGCGGCACCGCCTCGCCGGCGTCGACCGCTGCGAGCACGCGTTCGACCCAAATGATGTCAGGATTCTGGTCGCGATACTCTTCATAGATCGCGCGGGCCTCGACGACGCGCCCTGCCCGCATCAGCACGCTGCCGAGCGCTGCCACCGGACGGTGTGAGCCGCCGCCGGTCGCGATGGCTTCTCGCAGCAGCGCTTCGGCATCCGCCTCACGACCGGCGAGATCGTGCATCAGGGCGGCATGGAGGAGAAAGAAGGGCCGGTAGGCGTCGCGATCCGAGAGCGGTGCCAGCGCCGCCAGCGCTGCCGCCTCGGAGCCCACCCCGGTGTGCAGCCATCCCTCCGCGAGCGGTATCAGAAGGGTGTAGACACCCTCCCGCGCGATCGCGTCGATGCGTTCAAGAGCCCCTTCGTAGTCGTCGTCTCGCGCGTGCCGCAACCCGAGAACGAACTGAGCCAGACGCCCGCTCTCGCCGATATCGAGCAGGCGCTGGGCCAACGCGGCCGCGTCCTCGATCCGGCCGTCGGCAACCAGCAGAGATACGGTCCGGCGCAGGAGGGAGGGATTGTCGGGTTCCTCGGCCAGCACGCGCTGAAGGTGCAGGGCTGCGGCGGCATAGTCACCGCGGGCGTGAGCGTAGCGACCGACGAGATAGTTACCGAGCGGCGAGGCGTCCCCCCGATGAGCGCTGGCCGCAGGCTCCGGTGGCAGGGGAGGAGATGGCGAATCGGCCGCCGAGAGGCCGGTGATGCTCGACCCGCCGACGAGACCGGCGGCCACGGCACCGCTCAACCAGGCGATGGCGCGACGCCGGAGGCATGCACCTTGCCGACGCGTGGAAGCCCCTTCCCCCGCCCTACATGTTGGCATAGTTGGGGCCACCCCCGCCTTCGGGCACCACCCATTCGATATTCTGCGTGGGGTCCTTGATGTCACAGGTCTTGCAGTGCACGCAGTTCTGCGCGTTTATCTGCAGGCGCGCCGCGCCGGCGGCGTCCTCCACGATCTCGTAGACGCCCGCCGGGCAGTAGCGCTGCTCCGGCGCATCGTAGAGCGCGAGGTTCACCTTTATCGGCACGCCGTCGTCCTTGAGCGTCAAGTGCGCGGGCTGGTCCTCTTCGTGATTGGTGTTCGAGAGGTAGACCGAGCTCGGCTTGTCGAAGGAGACGACCCCGTCAGGCTTGGGATAGGCGATCTTCGGCGCATCGGCGGCCTTCTTCAGGCTCTTGTGGTCTTGGCCGTGGCGGAGCGTCCAGGGCAGCACGCCGCCGCTCCAGAGCTCGATGAAGCTGACGACGGTGCCGGCCACGAGCCCCCAACGAAATGCCGGGCGGCAATTCCTGACCTGCTTGAGCTCCTTCACCACCCAGGAGCGGCGCAGCGCCGCCGGGTAGGAGTCAAGCGGCCTGGTGCCGTCGTCGGCCTCGCCCAGCGCGG
>JAPOPO010000249.1 GCA_026712885.1 Rhodospirillales bacterium
AGGGCGCCCGGCCGGTGGTCGGACGCCCCCCGATGGCGCCAGGCCGGCCCGCGCCGGTCCCGGGCGGGCGCGGCTCTTTGGGCTTGTAACCGATATGTGCACCCTCGTCATCCGGCGGCCCCCCCGCCACGACTGGCCGGTCGTCATCGCCGCCAACCGCGACGAGATGATCGGCCGCTCCTGGCGGCCGCCGGGCCGCCACTGGGCCGAGCGCCCGCACGTGACCGCCGGTCAGGACGAGCTCGCGGGCGGTAGCTGGTTGGGAGTCAACGACGACGGTGTCTGCGCCGGCATCCTGAACCGCACCGGCGCGCTCGGGCCCGCGGCGGGCAAGCGCTCGCGGGGCGAGCTGGTGCTGGAAGCGCTGGATCATGCCGACGCTGCGGCTGCGGCCATGGCGCTCGCCGACATCGACGGCGCGGCCTATCGCCCCTTCAACCTCGTGGTCGCCGATTCGGAAGAGGCGTTCTGGCTGCGCCATGACGGCGGCAAGGCCCCGGTCTTTCATGCGCTGCCCGAGGGACTATCCATGTTCACCGCGCGCGAGCGCAACGACTTTGAATCGGCGCGAATTCGCACGCATCTTGCAGACTTCGAGGCCGCGGTGCCGCCCGATCCCGAACTCGGCGCCTGGGAGGAATGGACCGCGTTGCTTGCGCGCGGGGCGGGCGACTCGGGCGGCGATCCGGAGGCCGCGATGTGCATCGAGCCGGTGGGCGGGTTTGGCACGGTCAATGCCTCGCTGATCGCTTTGCCGCCGCCAGGTCGCGCGGACACCGCTCCGGTCTGGCTTTTCGCGCCAGGGCCACCCAATCGTCATCTATTTGAAAACATTGATATTTAGTGCGTCGTGTCGGCGGCCATCGCGCCGGGCCTGCCCGGCACGGCCGGCGACCGGCGATTGTACTGGCCCCTTGTTGCGACTATGTTGATGCGGTAACGGGCGCGCAGAGCGCCGACCCGGCGCAACGCCCCCCACATCAAGGATCCCCACCATGTCCCGTCGCAGGCGGATCTACGAAGGCAAGGCGAAGGTTCTTTACGAAGGGCCCGAGCCTGGCACCCTGGTGCAGTACTTCAAGGACGACGCGACCGCTTTCAACAACAAGAAGCACGGGGTGATAACCGGCAAGGGCGTGCTCAACAACCGCATCTCCGAGCACCTCATGGCACGTCTCAACGAGATCGGCGTGCCCACCCATTTCATGCGCCGGCTCAACATGCGCGAACAGTTGATTCGGGAGGTGGAGATCATCCCGGTCGAGGTGATCATCCGCAACTACGCCGCCGGCACGCTGGTCAAGCGACTCGGCCTCAAGGAAGGCGCCCAGCTGCCGCGCTCCATCGTCGAGTACTGCTACAAGAACGACGAGCTCGACGACCCGCTGGTCTCGGAGGAGCATATCACCGCCTTCGGCTGGGCGACGCCGCAGGAGCTCGACGACATCCTCTCCATGTCGCTCCGCATCAACGACTTCCTGAGCGGGCTGTTCCACGGCATCGGCATCAGGCTGGTGGACTTCAAGCTGGAATTCGGCCGGCTCTGGCACGGCGAGGACATGCGCATCGTGCTCGCCGACGAGATCACGCCCGACAGCTGCCGGCTCTGGGATATCGAGACCAACGAGAAGCTGGACAAGGACCGTTTCCGCCGCGATCTCGGCCGGGTCTCCGAAGCCTATCAGGAGGTTGCCCGGCGGCTCGGACTGCTGCCTCAGACGGTTGTGCAGGAGGTGAACGGCTCCAACGACGACGAGCCCGCGTGAGATCGCGTGCGAGCCCGAGTCCACATCACCCTCAAGCCCGGCGTTCTCGACCCCCAAGGCAAGGCGATCGCGAGCACGCTCGCGCGCATGGGATTCGCGGGCGTCGAAGGCGTGCGCCAGGGCATGTCCCTGGAGCTTGATCTGGCCGAGACCGATCCGGACGCGGCCCGCGAGCGGCTCGACGCCATGTGCGCCCGCCTGCTCGCCAACACCGTGATCGAGGACTACACCATCGACCTCGCCGAATGAGCCGGCGCGCCGCAGCCCGCACGATCGCCCCCACCTCACCTCGACCCTCTCCGCCCCCAATGGCGGAGAGGGAGAAGCTGCCGCTCAGGCCGTCATTCCCGCCCAATGCCCCGGACCTTGGTCCGATGTACGAGCAGCGGCGCACGCGCCACGATCGCGCCCTGCAGTGCGTGGGGAAGCGGGCACGACAGTTGGAAGAAGTGAGAGGGCGCGGGGCGGGGGTTGCATTGACGACGGAAGACCGCGCCGACGCCGCAGCTACAGCCGATGGTGGTGATCGCATGGCCCCCGCACTTCCACTCCTCCCAGCTGTCCCGATCTATCCCGGCGAATCCCGGATTAATTTTAACTTCCACGTCTCACTTCTTTTCCTCGCCTTAAGCTCGTTTATATCCCTCAGGCGCCGGGCGCTCGCTCCGCTCGCTTGGCTACGCGCATGCGCGCGCGGCGCGGTCGCGCCGTCCGGGCCTTTGGCCCGGAAGTGTGGAGAGGACGCGCCATACCCGGCGATGGGGGGGCGATGAAGGCCGCCGTCGTCGTCTTTCCCGGCTCCAACTGCGACCGCGACGTGATGGTGGCGCTGGAGGCGAGCGCGGGCCGAGCACCGGCGATGGTCTGGCACGACGAGACCGCGCTGCCCGCCTGCGACCTGATCGTACTGCCCGGCGGCTTCGCCCACGGCGACTATTTGCGCGTGGGCGCCATGGCGGCGCGCTCGCCGGTGATGGCGGACGTGGTGAAGCGGGTGAAGGAGGGCGTGCATGTCCTGGCCATCTGCAACGGCTTCCAGGTGGCGACCGAGGCCGGGCTGCTGCCGGGCGCGCTGATGCGCAATGCGGGGCTGCGCTTCGTCTGCCGCTGGGTGAGCCTGCGCGTCGACGAGGCCGGGAGCCCCTTCACCGCCGGCTACGAGGCCGGGCAGGTGGTGCGGATGCCGGTCGCCCACCACGAGGGCAACTATTGCGCCGACGAGGAGACGCTGGCCCGGCTGGAAGGCGAGGGGCTGGTCGCCTTCCGCTACGTGGGCGGCGCCGCCGCGGCCGGTGGTGAGGCCAACCCCAACGGCTCCGCCGCCGATATCGCGGGCGTCCTCAATCCGGCGCGCACGGTGCTCGGCCTGATGCCGCATCCCGAGCGTGCCGCCGAGCCTGCTTTGGGCGGCACCGACGGGCGCCCCATGTTCGATCACCTGGTGGAGGCGCTCGCGTGAGCGGGGCGGTGCGGGCGATGCCGGACGTGCCGATCACGCCGGCGCTGGTGGCCGAGCACGGGCTGAGCGCGGACGAGTACGCGCGCATCGAGAAGGTCATGGGCCGCGCGCCCAACCTGACCGAGCTCGGCATATTTTCGGCGATGTGGAACGAGCACTGCTCCTACAAGTCGTCGCGCGTGTGGCTGCGCAAGCTGCCGACCGAGGCGCCCTGGGTCATCTGCGGGCCGGGGGGGGACGCCGGTGTGGGGGACATCGGCGACGGGCAGGCGGCGGTCTTCAAGATGGAGAGCCACAACCACCCGTCCTTCATCGAGCCCTACCAGGGCGCGGCGACGGGAGTCGGCGGCATCCTGCGCGACGTGTTCACCATGGGCGCCAGGCCGGTGGCGAGCCTCGATGCGCTCCGCTTCGGCGCGCCCGGCCATCCCAAGACGCGCCATCTGGTGGCGGGCGTGGTTGCCGGCACCGGCGGCTACGGC
>JAPOPO010000344.1 GCA_026712885.1 Rhodospirillales bacterium
AGCGGTCGAGCACCGCGCGAAACACCGGCTCGCTCGCGTAGAGTGCCGCGCCCATGCCGGGCCACTGGCTGGCCTGCCCGGTGTAGGCGAACGCGACCTTGGCAGCCTTTCGCGGCGCCGGTTGCTCGTCCCCCTCCGCCAGCGCTGCCAGGCCCTCGCGCAGCGAGTCCGCATCGTGGAACCCCAGCCCTGTGCGATGGCTGAAATGGCTCCGTCCCACGGCGGCGGTCCACGCCATATCGGAGAGATCGTCGGCATGTTCGTCGAGCCACGACAGGTACTGCCTCGCAAGCTCCCGCAACGCCGCATCCGACTTCGCCGAGAGCGGCAGGAAGCGTGTGCCGCGCGGTGCGAGCGTCTCCGTGGCCGGTGTCGCTCCGGGAATGGAGTCGGGTTGAGAGACAGCGACGGACCGCGGCTGCCCGGCGTTCCAGTGCTCGGGGCCCTGCCCATCGGCAACATGCCCGTTGCCGTATCCCTCCAGCACGACATGGGCGTTGGTGCCCGACCAGCCGAAGCCGCTCACACCTGCCCTCGGCGGGCGGTCGTCAGCGATCGGCCAGTCCGTGGGCATCGCCGTCACCCGCAGCGGCAGCCGCTCCCAGTCGATCTCCGGCCTCGGAACCCGGAAATGGAGGTGCCGGGGAATGACCCCCCGGTTCATGGCCAGCACGGTCTTGATCACGCCGGCGACCCCGGCGGCGGCTTCGAGATGGCCGATGTTGGTCTTGACCGAGCCGATCAGCAGGGGGCGATCCGCTGCGCGGCCGCGGGCGTACGCCGTGCCCGTCGCCTGAGCCTCGATCGGATCGCCAACATCCGTGCCCGTCCCGTGGGCCTCGACATAGTCCACCTGCGCCGGCTGCAGCCCGGCTTGCCGCAGCGCCGCCTCGATTACCTTCTCCTGCGCGGGGCCGCTCGGCACGGTCAATCCGGGGCTTGCACCGTCCTGATTGAGCGCGGAGCCGCGCACCACGGCCCAGATGCGGTCGCCGTCGGCCTCTGCCTCCGCGAGCCGCTTGAGCACCACGATGCCGCAGCCCTCGCCCCGCACGTAGCCGTTCGCAGCCGCATCGAAGGTGGCGCAGCGCCCGTCCGGCGAGAGCATGCCCGCATTGGCGCGCATCTCCAGCAGGCGGCCCGAGAGGATCGCGTGCACGCCGCCGGCGAGCGCCAGATCCGCCTCGCCCCGCTGCAGGCCGGTTACCGCCTGATGAATCGCCACCAGTGAGGATGAGCAGGCGGTATCCAGCGCCAAAGCCGGCCCTTCCAGCCCGAGCGCAAAGGCGACTCGACCGATGGCGGTGTTGAAGGAGGTGCCCGTGACGGAATAGAGGCTCACGGCAGGTTCGTCCGGCTGCGTGGTTTCCAGAATCAGCCCGCGATACTCGTTGTTGCTGATCCCTGCATAGACGCCGGTGCGACTGCCTTTCAGGCGCTCCGGGTCCATACCGGCGTCTTCCAGCGCGCGCCAGCAGGTCTCCAGCATCATCCGCTGCTGCGGATCGAGCAGCTGCGCCTCCACCGGCGAGATGCGGAAGAAGGCGGCGTCGAAGAGCTCAAGCTCGTCGAGGTAGGCGCCGAAGCGGCATGCCGGGGCCTGCGCGGCATTGGGAAAGAGCGCGCCGATGCGGCCGATGCCGGAGCCGGGTTCCCCCTCGATCACCCCGCTCTCGCCCGCCTCCAGCATGCGCCAGAAGGCAGAGAGCCCGTCCGCGCGGGGAAAGCGGCAGGCCATGCCGACGATCGCGATCGGCTCGTTAGGCCCGGAGATATCCGGCGCGCGTTCCTCGGCCACGGCGGGCGTGTCACCGGCCCGGCCGCAAGGCCTGTCTCGCTCCGTCATCGCGGGTCTCCCTCAGTCAGGAGGACGGTAGGTCAGCTTACCCCGCGCTTATACACGCGTGGCATCGGTATGAGCCAAGGCTCTCGATAGGAAGCCCGACAGCCTCATGTCCTTTCTGCAGACGGTGGCGCCGGCGCGGCCACGCGGACGGTAACGATGTCGGTGCCGTGATACTGCTGGTGGCGGACGGAGGAGGCGAGGCGGCGCAACAGCCGAAGCGAGACCTCCTGTTCGGCGGGCGCGTCGCCGGGATCGTCGGCGAGCAGCGCAAGCCGGGCCTGGATGTTGTCCTCCCGGGACGTGACGACGAATTCCAGCACCGCCCCGTTTCCTTCCCGATGCGCCGAGAGGCGCAGGCGGCGGCGTTGCTCTTCGTCTTCGTCCTCGTGGACGAGCGTCAGCAGCGTCTCCTCGCAGGCGGCGTCCAAACGCTCGGCCATCGCCGCGTCCCAGCCGCTGCGAGCGGCGAAGTCACTGAGAAACTCCCTGATCTTGGGCAGGACGGCGAGATCGAACGCCGCCTCGACCCGGCTGCGGCGGGGGCCGGTCAGCTCCACGAAGAGCGTCATGAGGATGGCCGTGATACCGCCGGTCGTGACCCCGTTCCGGAAGAGGCCGCCGGCGAATTCCCTGACCAGTTCGGGGAAGACCATGTCGTTCTGGAAACCGACGCCGAGCCAGAAGGAGACGCCGACGATCAGCCCCTTGCGGTAGTCGATCCCGTCCTGAATGGCGATCTTCATGCCGACCATGAAGAGCATCGCCAGCAGCACGCCGAGGTAGGCCGCCACCACCGGACCGGGTGTCGCGAGCACGATCGCGAGCACCTTGGGCAGGAACGCCATCAGGA
>JAPOPO010000629.1 GCA_026712885.1 Rhodospirillales bacterium
GGATCGCCAAGCCCGTGACCGCCATTGAGCACGCTCAGATAGAGGTCGTATTCGCTCTGGGACACCGGGAAGTGATGGCAACGGCGGTCGATCAGATGGTCAGCCTCCACGTTCGCCATGATCTGGCTGTCCTCGGTGTCCTTGTCCTCTACGGGATATGGCAGGCCCTGGGCGATCCTCTCCTTCATGTCGGTGTTGGTGATCATGTGGCGATAGCCGCTCGACCCGGGATAGCCGCCGTAGAGGCCCGAGGTCTGAAAGACATGGCCGCTGTTGCAGTGGAATAGGATCTGCCGCTCGGTGCCATAGAGCATGCGCACGCATTCCCAACCCGAGCCGCCCCGCTGCTTGCCGGGCCCGCCGGTATTGGGGCGGATCCGGCGGCCGAGATAGAGCAGCGGCTCAGTCAGCTCCCAGGCCTCGACATCGCCCATGTCGCCTTCCGGATTCCACATCGCCGCGCCCGAGACCTCGCCGTCATAGCCCCAGCGGGCGGAGATACCGCAGCTTGAATGCTCGAAATTCGACCAGCCGGCATCCAGACCGTGGTGGTTGATACCGCCGCCCTGGGTGATGTTGCCGGTAAAGGGATAGGCGGCCAGCACCTCCTCCAGGTAGCCGCGCGCGGTGAAAGCACGGCTAAGCGCGTGGATCAGACCGGTGAAGCACGGGATCAGGAAGATCCAGGAGAGCGTGTTGGAGACGCTTCTGTTGTCGGGGTTGGACCAGGTGCCGTAGGGCGTGTTGAACGAGGTCGCGAGATAGGCGCCATCGTTGACCTTGTCGTTGGGCACCAGCGTTTGCGAGAGCACGACCCAGAGCCCGCCCTGCAGCCCGGACGGTGTGCAGTTGAACGAGTGGTAGCCCCACTTGTTGGCGCCGTCGAGGTCGACGTGAAACGAGGCGTCCCGCCCGATGGTGAGCGAGAGCGGGCAGTTCATCATTGAATTGACCGCGGCGTAATCCGGCATCAGCCCCTTGTCCTCCTCGTGGGGCACATCCATGAAGGAGGGCACGCGGTAGATGCCCGGCACCGTCATTTGCGTGAGGTTGCGCTTGAAGGCGCGTCGCGCGTCCTCGATCACCTCGCGCATGAATAGCTTGTAGGTGTCGATGCCTTCTTCCGCGATCAGCCGATCCACCGTCGCCCGGATGATCTGACAGCCGGCGATGCGGCACTTCTCGTCGAGCACCCAGTAGAACGGCATCCGCACCGCGGTCTCGATGCGGTTCTCATAGTCGCGATTGAGCGTGTCGTTGGACCCCACCTTCATGCACGACAGAATCAGCCCGTCCTCAAAGCGGCTCACGGTGCCGATGGGCATGCTGGCCGGCTGCGGGGCGCCCACGTCCAGCTCGTGCACCACGCCGGCGGCCCAGCCGACAATCTCGCCCTCGTGGAAGAGGGGCAAGAAATTCATGACGTCGGCGTTGTGGACGCCGCCGAGCTGGGGGTCGTTGTTGACGAAGATATCGCCAGGGGCGATCCCAGGATTGATCTCGTAGTCCGAGCGGATCATGTGCTTGATCGCCATCGACATGGTGTGGACGTGCGCCATGATCCCGGTGCTGAGCGTGATCGCATCCCCTTCCGGCGTGTAGAGGGCGAAGCAGAGCTCGCCGACCTCGCGCACGATCGGACTTGCCGAGATGTTCATCGCCGTCTCGCGCGCGCCCACCAGTCCGCCGCGCAGGCGCGAGAACATCTTCTCGTAGCGGATGGGCTCGGCAGCCTTGAGCGGGAGCTCGTCCAGGCCTCCGTAGTGGCCGGTCTCCGCGAAGACCCGCTCGCTCTCCTCCAACATCCCGGCGAGCGAGGCACCGCCCCAACCGATCCCGTAGTCATGCTCCAGTGCGACGTTGCTCACTTCAGCCTCCGCTGCTCTTCCGACCGGCCTGCGGCCTACCCCGCATCGGTCGTCAGGTGAAAGATGCTGTGCCTGTCGAGCCGTGCCGTCCGACCCGCCGGCACCAGCATCGTGGATGCCGGGGATTCGACAATGGCCGGCCCCTCGATGACGTTGCCGGGCCTGAGCCGCTGCAAGTCGAGAATTTGCGCCGGCACCCACTGGCCGTCCGCATAGATGTTGCGCCCGTCTTTCGATGCGGCGGCGGGCGGTGTCGGCCCTTCGTCCGCCTCGTCCGGCAACTCCGGCTTCTCCACGGGCGTGGACCCGGTCATCACCACCGCCGTCACCATGTATCCGAACTGCGGCGTGCGGGCGGCGAGACCATACATCTTGCCGTACTCCGCCTCGAAGCCGTCGCAGAGCCCGTCCAGCATCTCTTCCAGATTCGATCCGTAGCCGTCTTCCACCGGGACTTCGAGATCGTTCAACTGGCCATAGTAGAGCATCCGGGCCGCCGGCCGGTAGCTGACGGCCTCCGGGCGCACGCCGCTCTTCTCGAACTCGGCGTTGACCTGCTCCTTCAGCTCGTCCCAGGCGGCGATGATCGACTCGGCCACCATACGCCGCTTGTCCGTGCCGTCGCCGGGGAGCAGCGCCATGTCCAGGGTCTTGTCGTAGCGGTAGGCGTATTCGCCGCAGGCGCAGCCGAATGCCGAGAAGCCGGGTGCCCAGGCCGGCACGAGGATGTCGTCGAATGCGAGCCCCTGGCTGTATCCGGCCACATGCAGGGGCCCGCCGCCGCCGTAGCAGAGCAGCGTGTAGCTCTCGGGCGTGTAGCCCTTGCCGAGGATCAGGCCGAGCAGGCTGTTCTTCAATTGATCCTCGAACAGCTCGAGCACGCCGGCTGCGGCCTGGTACACGTCGATCTCCAGCGGGTCCGCGACCTGCACGCGCACGGCATCGATGGCCCGCTCGCGGCTCAGCGTGATGTCGCCGCCCAGGAAATAGTCGGGATTGAGGTAGCCGAGAACGATGTTGCAATCGGTGATCGTCACGGTCTCGACGCCGCCTTCTGGCCAGGAGACGCCGATCATCGCGCCGGCGCTGTCCGGTCCGATCTCGATGCGGTTGGTGATCGGGTTGACGCGGACGTAGGAGCCGGTGCCCGAGCCCACGGAATCGATCCGCACCATGGGCATGTTGAGCAGAATTCGGCCAATGTCGGGCGCGTGCTTGGTGGAGAACTCGCCGTCCGTGATCAGCGCGATATCGAACGAGGTGCCGCCGATATCGGTGCACGCGATGTTCGGCACGCCGATCCGCTCGCTCAGGAACTTGCTCCCCACGACGCCGCCGATGGGCCCGCTGATCATGGTCCGCGCAAGCTCCCGCGCGTTGATCGAGATCGTGCCGCCGTGACTTGCCATGATCCGAAGCTCGAACTGGCCGCCTGCCTGCCGGCACACCTCCTGGACCACCTGCAGCGTCTCGCGCGAAGGCTCAGCCGCGTAGGCCTCCATGATGGTAGAGTTGAGGCGCGGGAAATCCTGGCGCGTCGGGTAAAGCTCGCTCGACAGGTAGATGGGCTTCTCGGCCACCCCCCGCTCGGCCATGACCTCCACGCCGATCTCGCGCACCCGCCGCTCGTGGTCCTTGTTCTTGTAGGAGAACAGCAGGCAGACCACGATCGACGCGACGTCGTGGTCGATCAGGCTGTGTACGGCGTCACGCACGTCGCCTTCGTAAAGCGGGATGATCTCCCTGCCGAAGAGGTCGATGCGTCCGCGCACGCCCAGGATGCGCTCGCGCGGCACCAGCGGCTCGTTGTGGTGGTGCGTGATGACGTGCAGGCGATCGGAGAACGGATAGCCGAGATAGGTCTGGATGGCGCGCTCGGTCCTGAGATAGTCCTCCATGCCCCCGCTGACGATGACGCCGACCTCGCGCCCCTTGCGCTCCAGCAGGCGGTTGAGCATGGCGGTGCCGGAATAAATGCCGGTCTTGAGGTGGGGGAAGCTCGCGTCCAGTCCCAGGTCCCAGTAGTTCAGCGCGTCCTTCGCCGACTGGATGAAGCCGATGGATTCATCGTGCGGCGTTGTCTGCGCCTTGCCGACGACGAAGTTGCCGTCCTGATCGATCAGGAAGGTGTCCGTCATCGTCCCGCCCGCGTCGATGGCGAGGATCTGCGGGATCAGCGCGTTCTCTGGCATCGCTTGCGTCCCCGTCTCGGCAGCCGGGCCTTACTATGCCGCACATTCCCGTCCCGGTCGAAGCGGGGATGAAGGCCGCGCGACGCTTGCGGCCCCTAGAGGGGGCGGGTAGCCTCTCGCCCGGTTGCCCAGCGCGGTTGTAAGCCGTGCCGCGCGGCACCCACGAGCCCGGTGCCCATGCAAAAGCTCCTGATTGCGAACCGGGGCGAGATCGCCTGCCGGATCATGCGAAGCGCGCGGTCGCTCGGTATCGCGACGGTCGCGGTCTATTCGGAGGCCGACGCCGACGCCCGCCATGTCGCCGAGGCCGACGAGGCCCTGCCCATCGGGCCGCCGGCGGCGAAGGAGAGCTATCTCGTCGCCGACAAGATCATCGCGGCGGCGCACGAGAGCGGCGCCGATGCGATCCATCCAGGCTACGGCTTCCTCGCCGAGAACCCGGCCTTCGCTGGTGCGGTGGAGAAGACTGGCCTGATCTGGGTCGGGCCGACGGCGGAGAGCATCGCTGCCATGGGCGACAAGGAGCGCGCCCGCACTATCGCTCGCGATGCGGGCCTTCCCGTCGTCCCCGGCAGCGCCCGGCTCACGGCTGATGATCTCTCCGGCCTCGAGGAAGCGGCCGAGGCGGTGGGCTATCCGCTGCTGGTGAAGGCGTCTGCCGGCGGCGGCGGCATCGGCATGCGGCAGGTGGACGATCCGGCCAAGCTCGCGGACGTCGTCGGCGCCACCCAGACCATGGCCGAGCGTGCGTTCGGCGACGGCACGGTCTACCTGGAGAGGCTGGTGCTTCAGCCGCGCCACGTCGAGATCCAGGTCTTCGGCCACGGCGACGGGCGCGGCTTCCACCTGATGGAGCGCGAATGCTCGGTGCAGCGGCGCTTCCAGAAGATCGTCGAGGAGGCGCCGTCGCCTGCGGTGGACCCGGCGCTCCGGGCGCGCATGGCGGGCGCAGCGCTGGCCCTGGTGGAGCGGGAACGCTACCGCGGCGCCCGCACGGTCGAGTTCATCCTGGCGCCCAACGGTGAGTTCTACTTCCTCGAAATGAACACGCGCATCCAAGTGGAGCATCCGGCAACGGAGATGATTACGGGGCTCGATCTGGTGGGGCTGCAACTCCGGCTTGCGCGGGGCGAGGACCTGTCGGAGCTTGCCGCGCCGGCGGACGGACCCGACGGCCACGCCATCGAGTGCCGCATCTACGCCGAGAACCCGGACAAGAATTTCCTCCCTTCGCCGGGCCTGCTGGAGCGCTTCGCTCCGCCGCCGGAGGGCGACGGCATCCGTCTCGATACCGGCGTGACGGAAGGCGACCGGATCACGCCCTTCTACGACCCGATGATCGCCAAGCTGGTCGCCCACGGCAGCGACCGCGACGGCGCCATCGGCAGGATGCTGACGGCGCTCGGCGAATTCCGTATAGAGGGGATCGCTACCAACATCGATTTTCTGCGCCGTGTCATCGCCCATGATGCCTTCCGCGCCGGGAACACCCACACGGGCTTCGTGGACGAGCATCGGCCCGATTTGATGGGCGCCTGAACGCCCGCCTGAGAAAGCAGCGCCATGATCTACGACGAGCCCAAATTCCTGCCCGGCGGCGACCGCTACGTGCTGATCGAGTTCGGCAACGAGATGAACCTCGAGCTGAACTTCATCGCCCAGGGGCTGGCGGCGCGCATCGTCGCCGACAAGACCAGGGGCATCGTCGAGACCGCGCCCTGCTTCGCTTCCATGCTGGTCCA
>JAPOPO010000075.1 GCA_026712885.1 Rhodospirillales bacterium
GAGCATTGAAGCGTATTGGTGAAGTGAATACAAGCCCTTGGGAAGAAGTCGTGAGCGCGTAACTTGTTTATTTCCTGCATAAAATCATAGTCGTGAGTACTCAACCGTAGGAATGACGATAAAACAGTGCTTGTACGAGATGTACCGTGGCGGAACGTGGCAGCGACCATTTCCTGCCCGCCCGCGCGCACCATCCGGCCCGTCTTCTCATCCCTGAGCCGCGTTTCGGCGACATGTTTCTCCACCCACCCGAGCGTGCGTTTCACGGCCTTGTCGTGCGCGGAGACGATTCGCTCGTCGCCGCCCACCAGCGCGGCCAGCGACACGGACTTCGGGGCCGAGAGCGTCAGATCGCGCCCGGGACGGTGCGTTATCGCGCCGTCCTTGACCCGGCGTCCGAGCCGTCGCCCGCTCCCGTCAGGCACGCGGCCTTCAAGGACCGCCTTGAACACGCCCGGATCGACCTGCCCGGACAATCCGAGTGCGCCGGCACCCCGGCCCGCCCAGGCGCTGGCTTCCTTGTGCGCGGGGTCGTCGGTCGCGTAGTAGCCGTCGCGCTCGTAGTACGAAATGCCCTGCGACGCCGAGGCGACCGCGCCGATGGAAGCGACCATGTCAGAGCGGGATCAGGCCTTGCCGGGGGTTGCCGTCCGGCGCAGGCTCCTCCGCGTCTTCCGGGCCGGGTTCCTTGTCCGCGCCGGTGCCACTCTCCCGATCCGCGTCCGGCGGCACCGCTGCCGATTCTGACCCTTGCTCCGGCGCTTCGCCGTCCGGTGGCGGGGCGCTCCCGGCTTGCTTCGATTTCTTTTCTTCGCCGCTGCCCGCGGCGTCCGCCGCCGCACTCTTCCTGTCCTTGCCTTCCCCCGATTCGCCGTCCGCATCGTCCGGCGCCTCCCGACCTCTCGCCACGAACCGTGACGCGACTTTCTCCCGCTTCACGTACTCGAGTTCGATCCGCGCCACGGGGAAGGGGCCGGGCAGTTTCAGGTAGCCGTTCAGGTTCGGCAGCCGCATGATTTCCGACGGCAGCGCCAGCGCCTGCACTTCTCGTTTCGGGGTGAGCGTCACGCCGTCGCGGTACGGATCGGCGCCGTAGCTCACGCCCTCGGCGAACTCCTCCACCTCGCTGCGGCCCAGGCTGTCGGCCGACCACTGCGCGGTGTCGCGGTCCGGGGCGGCGAAGACGACGCGCGTGCCGCACAGTCCCGATATGGTCTCCGCGCCGTTCCTTCCGTAGAGGTCCCGCAGCGCGGAAGCGACCTGTACGCCCAGCACGAAACAGCCTCCGAACTGGCGGCTCTCGGCGAGCCCCGGCTGCAGGCTCGGCACCTGGTGCAGCGTGGGCAGCTCGTCCAGGATCACCCAGATGCGACGCCCCTCGTCCTGCTCCAGAGAGAGCATGGAATTCACCGCGATCTCGAGCCACGTGGAGATCAGTCCCCTGAGACTGGCGTGCTGGTCGCCGCGGGAGGTGAGGAACAGAAAACCGCTGCCGCGGTCGCTTGATATCCAGTCCCGAATCGAAAAGTGTTTCCCGCTGTCCGCCAGGACCTCCATGGCGCCGATGTTGGCGGTGAGCATGGCGCGCACCGAAAGCGCGGTCTTCGGGTTCTGCGGGTCCACTATGGACTGCGCCACCGTGCCCTCCATGGCCTTGGCCAGGTCCGAAAGATCGGTCTTCAGCAGATGCTCCACCAGCGCCTTGTTCCGTTCTTCGCCCTTCGCCCAGAGCACGCCCGCGCCGTTGGCGAACAGTTGCCTCGCGGCGGTCACCCAGAACGGGTCCACCGTGTCCTTCTGCTGCGGAATGAGCGCGGCGGCCATGGTGTCGAAGTCCCGGGGGCTTCTCGCCTCGAGGAACGGCGACCAGCGCGGGGCGCGCGCGTCAAGCGGATTCAGAAGCACGTCGCGGGCGGGGTCGAAAAAGGCCCGGGTGTAGCTGCCCATCTTGTCGTAGATCACGCAGCGCTCGCCGCGGTCCCTGATCTGCTGCACGATGTCGGAGATCAGCACGGTCTTGCCGGAACCCGTGGTGCCGGAGACGATGGTGTGCTGGGTCTCGGCCCTCACAGGGTAGGACACGCCCGCGATCCGGTAAGGTGCCGGGAGTCCGCCCACCGCGCTCAGCGCCCGCTCGCGCCACGGCCTGACCCTGCGAGCGAGCGCCCGCGCGGTCACCAATTCGGCGCCCCTCACGCGTTTGGCGCGCTTCAGCCGGCTGCCCTGGAACCGGAACCAGGCGAGCATCACCGCCACGACGCCGAGCCCGATCCGCGCCCCCAGCCACATGCCCGAGCGGACCGTTTCGAGGATGTCCCTGCGCGCCGCGTGCCACGGGGCATAGCCCGCGATGTCCTCAAGCGTCGCGACGGCCCGCCCGCCGTTTTCGAGCAGGATCTCCTGCCCCGCATCCTCCCCGTAGCCCATGGCGAGTTTCGCCTCCGCCAGCGTCAGCATCCCCGCCGCGTAGAGGTGATAACCCGGTACGGTGCGCAGGTACTGCACGGCCGGCACGGCCACCGTCAGAAACGCCGTCAACAGCAGCCCGACCCGCACGAGTTGGCCCCACATGCGCAGCCCGTGGAAGACCGTCTGCCCGCCCCGTACGGTGTCGTCGCCCAACGTTCTCATGCTCATCAATCAACACTCCCTGTCGTCGTTTTTCCTGCACCGCGAAGACTTCGCCACGCCACCGCCCGGCGCCGGAAGGGGGTGGGGCGAAGCCCCTGAAGGGCGAATTCCGGTCCGCCGGGGGGCGTCCAGCCGCCCGCGGCCTCGGTTTTCCATCCACCCCCGACCCGGAGGGCTCCGCCATGAACGACACTGTCACCCCCGCGCCCGTCACCCGTGCGGAACGTGTGCTCGTGCTCGGCGGGCTCGCCCTCGCGCTCCTCGCCACGCCCGCCGTGCTGGTGCTGCCGGGGCCGTGGATCGGCGCCATCTGGGTCCTCGCGATCCTCTGGACGGTGTTCGCGAGCCTCGGCCACGCGCTCTGGCTTGCGCTGGTCCACGGCGACCCGTCCCGGTTCGGTGCCCCTTGCGGGGCGAGCGAGCGTGTCCGGCGGGATACGATGAGTTGGTCCACCAAAACCGGCCCGTACGCCTACCTCAGAATCCGGGACCGGAACGAGGCGCTGACGCGCGGCCCCCGCCAGTTTGCCGACTGACGCCATCACGGCGGTCCTGCGGACGGCGCCCCTGCGGGGGGCACCCCTGCGGGGGGCAGTTCTGCGGACGGCACGTCCTCCGGCGGACCGTCGGGCGCCGTGTTCCCCGCCGTGCCGTAGAGCCGTCCGGCGAGCCAGCCGCCGATCAGCGGCACCTCTTCCAGCACCTGCCGGCCCATGGGCTGGGTTCGTTCCTCTTCCACAGCCTCGCGGCCCGTCTCCACCGCCGCTTCGCCCGCCGCGGCCCGGCCCTCGCGCTCCGCGTTCCGCTGCGACAGCACGCCTTCGGTTTCGGCCCTGACCGCCGACGCCGTCCCGCCCACGTCCTGCGGCACGTCCGCTTCGCGGCCGCGTCCCCGGACGTCTTCCGTCCACCCTTCGTGGGCCCCTTCGATTGCGTCCTCGTCCGCCGCGCGCAGCGCCTCGCGCCTGTCGTCGAACGTCGCGCGGCTCGGGATGCCCGCGGCATGCACCCCGCCCGCGTCGGGCGGGACCGGGATCCGTTCCTCGACGAACGCCGCGGCGTGTTCGCGCAGCGTCTCGGCCTCTTCGGGTGTCTGCGGGGTTGCCAGCCGCAAGGCGCCTCCCACGCCGATGGGCCGCCCGTCGGCGCCCGGGCGTTCGGTGAGCCAGGCGAAGAACGGCTGGCCGAGCTCCCGGTCGATGGCCTGCGCCTCGGACCGCACCGCGGACGCCTGGGCGCTGAAACTCTCCGCGGTCTGGAAACTCGCGCCCGCGCGATCCTCGAACCGGCGCATGCGGGTCAGGTTCGCCCCGAAACTGTCCTCCAGGCTCGCCATCTCGCTCTCGCCCGTGGCGGTGGAGTAGCGGCGAGAGGCCTCCGACACGCTCGACCAGAGATCCATCACCCGGTGTTCCTCGGCGTAGTCCCGCATACGGTTGAACGCCTCGCTCTGGATCGTCTGCCCGCGCCACGTGGCGTTGCCGCTCGCGCCGATCCTCGCGACCTTGCCGAAGCCGCCGCCGAGCGTGGCCTCCGCCGTGAACACCGCCGCCTGGTCCTTGGTGATCCCGGCCAGTTCCGACAGCCGGTCCATGTGACCGGACAGCGCCTGGGCCTGGCTCGATTCGCTCTCGCTCACCCCGTGGGCGTGGGCCGTGCCCGTGCTCACGTCGCGGGCGTGGCGTTCCACCATCGCGGTGGCGTCGGTGGCCGCGGCGGTGCGCGCCATCGCGGCCTCGGCCGAGAAGGTCTCCCCCAGCGTCCTGGACTGCGCCGCACGGCTCTCGTGGCTGGCGGCGAGCGATTCCGAGAGGCGGATACCCGCGGCGGGCAGGCGGCTGGTGGCCACGGCTGCATCGGCGATGGCCGTGCCGTCGGCGGCGACGGTGTACGCCGCGCCCTCGGGCGAATACCCCGAGTAACGGCCCGTGTCCACGTGCGCGGAGGTGCGGACCTGGCGGCCCTCCAGCGTCGCGTACCGGTGAGAGTCCACTTGTGTGGAGCCAAGCGACAGGTTGCCCGTAGAGCTCTCGCGGGCCGCCCCGATCGCCGCTTCCTGGCCGACATGGAGCACGGAGGAGGCGAGCGACGTGGCCCGACCGACGCCGTAGGCCAGCGCGGCGGCCAGGAACGGCACGGACATGGAGAGGTACCCCGACATCACGGCCACGTCCGCGGCGACAGCCCGGATTCCGGCCTGCGCCACCAGCGAGATTCCGACATCCCCGCCAGGCATGACCGACACGGCGCCCATCGCCTCGGCGGCCTCGCCCAGCGCAATGCGGTGCAGGATCGCGTAGAGCGGCCCCCAGCTCTGCAGCCACACGAACCCGCCGAGATAGGC
>JAPOPO010000111.1 GCA_026712885.1 Rhodospirillales bacterium
CGCGGACGAAGAGCAGCCCGGCCTCGTCATCTTGGGCAAGCAGGCCATCGACGACGACAGCAACCAGACCGGCCAGATGCTGGCGGCGCTGCTCGGCTGGCCGCAGGCGACCTTCGCCTCCGAGATCGTGTTCAAGGACGGAACGGCGGACGTGACCCGCGAGATCGACGGCGGGCTCGAGACCCTAAACGTCAATCTGCCGGCGGTGGTCACCACCGATCTCAGGCTCAACGAGCCGCGCTATGCCTCGCTCCCCAACATCATGAAGGCCAAGAAGAAGCCCATCGACAAGCGGGAGGCGGACGCGCTCGGCGTGGATGTGAGCCCCCGGCTTGCGATCCACCAGGCGGAGGAGCCGCCCAGGCGCGAGGCGGGAATCAAGGTGGCAGACGTTGGAGAGCTCGTCGCGAAGCTGCGCGACGACGCCAAGGTGATCGGGTGAGGGCAAGCGCATGAGCATTCTGGTCCTTGCCGAGCACGACAACGCCGAGCTGAAGCGGCCGAGCCTCAATGCGGTGACGGCCGCCCGCGCTCTGGGCGGCGAGGTCCATGTACTGGTCGCGGGCTCCGGCGCCGGGCCGGTGGCCGAAGCCGCGGCGCAGGTGGCCGGCGCGGACAAGGTGCTGCACGCGGACGATTCGGCCTACGAGCACGGCATCGCCGAGAACTTGGCGCCGCTGCTGGTCGGCCTTGCCGAGGGCTACAGCCATCTGATCGCCTCGGCTACCACCTTCGGCAAGAACGTCATGCCACGGGTCGCGGCCCTGCTCGACGTGGCTCAGGTCTCCGACATCATCGAAATTGTCTCCGAGAGCGTCTTCGTGCGCCCGACCTATGCGGGCAACGCGCTCGCCACGGTGGAAAGCGGCGATGCCACGAAGGTGGTGACGGTGCGCACCACGGCGTTCGACGCAGCGCCCGCCGAGGGCGGGAGCGCCGCGATCGAGGCGATCTCCGGCGCCGGCGACCAGGGACTGGTCCGCTTCGTCCGCCACGAGCTCAGCAAATCCGACCGGCCGGAGCTCACCAGCGCGGGCATCGTGATCTCGGGCGGGCGCGGGATGCAGAGCGGCGAGAACTTCCCGTTGATCGAGGCGGTGGCGGACCGGCTGGGCGCCGCCGTCGGCGCCTCGCGCGCCGCGGTGGACGCCGGCTACGTGCCCAACGACTTCCAGGTCGGCCAGACCGGCAAGGTGGTGGCGCCCGATCTCTACCTCGCTGTCGGCATTTCCGGTGCCATCCAGCACCTCGCCGGGATGAAGGACAGCCGCGTTATCTGCGCCATCAACAAGGACGAGGAAGCGCCGATCTTCCAGATCGCTGACTTCGGCCTGGTCGCTGACCTGTTCAAGGCCCTTCCGGAGCTCGCCGAAGAGCTCGACCGCCAGGGTATCTCCAAGGCCTGACCCGCGAACATGGTGCAATCCATCGGGATCATCGGAGCAGGCCATATGGGCAGCGGCATCGCCCATGTGGCTGCGCTCGCGGGCTTCGACGTGACACTGAGCGATCTCGGGCAGGCCGAGCTCGACAGGGCGCTCGAGACCATCCGCACCAACCTCGGGCGTCAGGCGCGCAAGGGCCTGATCGCCGACGAGGAGCCGGCGGCAGCGCTGGAGCGGATCTCGACCGGGGTCGGCCTCGACGCCATCA
>JAPOPO010000169.1 GCA_026712885.1 Rhodospirillales bacterium
CATCATCGGTGCCTCGGTGGTGATGATCAGCCTGATGGCGCTGCCGGTCATGCTGCAGCGCAAGTACAACATGGAGCTCGCCACCGGCACGATCGCCTCGTCAGGCACGCTCGGCATCCTGATTCCGCCCAGCATCATGCTAGTCATCATGGCGGATCTGCTGGGCCGCTCGGTCGGCACGCTCTTCGTCGCGGCGGTGTTCCCCGGCCTGATGCTGGCGGGCCTCTACTTCATCTACATCTTCACGTTGTGCCGGTTTAAGCCCCATCTCGCGCCGCCGTTGCCGAAGGAGATGGGCCCCAAGAGCACCCGCGCGCTCATCATCCTGATACTGCGGGGTTTCATCCCGGCCGTCTTCCTTATCCTGCTGGTGCTGGGCTCGATCGTGCTGGGCTGGGCGACCCCGACCGAAGCGGCGGGCGTCGGCGCCTTCGGCGCGGTCCTGCTGGCCCTCATCAACCGCAAGTTCTCATGGAAGATGCTGCGCGACGTGGTCGAGCGCACGGCGCTCACCAACGGCATGCTGTTCTTCATCTTTGTCGGCGCGACGGCCTTCTCATACGTGTTCCGCTCGCTCGGCGGCGACCAGCTGATCGAGGATGTCGTCTATTCGGTCGGCGTCGGGCCATGGGGAATCCTGGTCGTCCTCATGATGGTGACCTTCCTTCTCGGATTCTTCTTCGACTGGATCGAGATCACGCTGATCGTGCTGCCGGTGTTCGCGCCGATCCTGGCGGGGCTCGACTTCGGCGACCACGTGCCCAAGCTCGAGGTGATCTACTGGTTCTCGATCCTGATGGCGGTCAACCTGCAGACCTCGTTCCTCACGCCGCCCTTCGGCTTCGCCCTCTTCTACATGAAGGGCGTGGCCCCGCCCGAAGTGCGCATTCAGCAGATCTACCGCGGGATCATCCCCTTCGTGATCCTGCAGTTGATCGGACTCGGGCTGGTGATCGCCTTCCCCGAAATCGCCATGTGGCTGCCGCGCACGTTGCTTGATTGAGGCGCGTTGTTCCCCGCGCGCAGGCTGCCGCGGCGTTAGACTGACCGTAACTCTCTGAAAGAAAACTAACTGCGCGCCAGGGCCGCGCGCCGCCGCGGTCGGCTAGACGATGACCACCTTCCCCGGGTTCATCAGGTTGTGAGGGTCGACCGTCCGCTTGATCATGCGCATCAGGTCGACCGCACCGGCGCCATGCTCGGCCTCCAGATAGTCGAGCTTGCCGCAGCCGATGCCGTGCTCACCCGTGCTGGTGCCGCCCATCGCGAGCGCGCGGTCGATCATACGCTCGTTGAGGCGCTTCGCCTCCGCCATCTCGGTCGGATCGTCCGGGTCGATGAGGAAGCAGACGTGAAAGTTGCCGTCCCCCACGTGGCCGACGATCGGCGCGAGCAGAGGCGACGCATCGAGTTCCTCCTTGGTCTCGATCAGGCATTCGGCGAGGCGCGATATCGGCACGCAGACGTCGGTCGCCCAGCCCGACTTGCCCGGCTGTAGCGCGAGGCAGGCATAGTAGACGTCGTGCCGCGCCTGCCAGAGCGCGTTCCGGTCCTCCGCCTTGCTCGCCCAGCGGAAGTCGGAGCCGCCGAACTCCTCGACGATCTCGCGCACCTGCTCCACCTGCTCGGCGACACCCTGCTCGGTGCCGTGAAACTCGAAGAAGAGCGTGTCCTTGGGCGCATAGTCGAGCTTCGAGAACTTGTTGCAGGCGTCCATCTGGATGTCGTCGAGCAGTTCCACGCGGGCGATCGGGATACCCGACTGGATGGTCAGGATCACCGTGTTGACCGCGGCTTCCAGCGAGGGGAAGGAACACACCGCCGCCGAAATCGCCTCGGGGATGCCATAGAGCTTGAGCGTGATCTCTGTCATCACGCCGAGGGTCCCCTCGGAGCCGACGAACAGCCTCGTCAGGTCGTAACCCGCCGCCGACTTTCGCGCGCGCCCGCCGGTCTTGATGATCTGCCCGTCGGGCATAACCACCGTGAGGCCGAGCACGTTCTCCTTGAGTGTGCCGTAGCGCACCGCGTTGGTGCCGGAGGCACGGGTCGCGGTCATGCCGCCCAAGGTCGCGTCCGCTCCGGGGTCGATGGGGAAGAACAGTCCCGTGTCGCGCAGATGGGTGTTGAGCTGCTTGCGCGTCACGCCGGCCTGGACGGTGACGTCGAGGTCCTCCTGGCTCACCCGGAGAACCTTGTTCATCCGCCCCAAGTCGAGGGTGACTCCGCCCTCCAGCGCGCAGACGTTGCCTTCGACCGAGGTGCCCACCCCGTAAGGGACCATGGGCACGCCATGCGCCGCGCAGATGCGGACGATCTCGGCGACTTCCTCAGTCGTTTCGGGGAAGGTCACCGCATCCGGCGGGTGCGGCGCGTGGTAGGTCTCTCCGGTCGCGTGATGCTCGCACACCGCGCGCGATGTCGAGAGCCGGTCGCCCAGGAGCGCGCCGAGCTCGTCGACCGCACTCTGCGTGTCTGTGGTCTTCAATACCGTAGCCATGGCAACACTATAGCGTGTCGCGCCGCCGACGCTACCGGCGGTAGGAGGGGTCCTCCCGGTCGAGACGGCGCAGCAGCGCCTCGAAGCCGATCCTGGCCCATTCCACGTTGCCGGTCCCCTGGCCGATCGCCGCCGTCCTCTGAATGACGGACTTCGGCGGCAGCACCGGCGGGCCCCCCGCTTGGGCCGCAATCTGGATTTCGCAGGTGCGCTCCAGGTAGTGCATCAGCGTGAACGCCTCCGCGATGGAGCGGCCCCAGGTCAGCGTGCCGTGGTTGCGCAGGAACATCATCCGTTTGTCGCCGAGGTCGCGGATCAGGGTCTTCTGCTCGGCAGGTCGGAGCCCGGGCCCGTCATAGTCGTGATAGGCGATCTGCCCGGCGTGGGTGATCGAGAACTGGTTGATCGGGAGCAGCCCGCCCTTCTGCGCCGAAACCGCGACCCCCGGCACCGTGTGGAGGTGCATCACGCTCTCTGCTTCCGGCACCGCCTCCAAGACGGTCCGGTGCACCACCCAGCCCGCCGGGTTGACCTCGCCCGGTGTTTTCCCGACGTTTTGGCCTTCGATGTCCACGGTCATCAGGCTCGATGCGGTCACCTCGTCGAATAGCTGGCCGAAGCCGATGAAGAGATAGCGATCGCGCTGATCGGGAATGCGCACCGAGAGGTGGGTGTATATCAGGTCGTCCATGCCGCGCCGGTAAAACATTCGATAGCAGGCGGCGAGCTCCCGCCGTGCGCGGGTCTCGGCGCGCGAGCGGCGCGTCTTCCGTGTCGTCGTCGCGCCCCCGTTTCGCGCCATGGCATCCCTCCACCGTGGTGCGGTGAGACTAGCACGACCGGCAACGCGCTGGGCGTTGCCGGGACTCGAGGCGAACCGGTATGAAGGGGGGCGATTGCCGGTATAGGGAGGGGCGGATGCCGGCAGGCGGCGGAGCGACAGGGTAATGTGGCGGCGCCAAGTCGCGCTGGCGGCCCTCGCACTATTAGTTGCTGCGGTTGTCGCTGTTAGCGCGCAGGCCGCGCCCTCGGTCACGGACGTTCGGGTCGGTCAATACGCCGGCACGACGCGGCTGGTCCTGGACCTGACCGAGACGGTGGAGTTCAGCGTTTTTTCGCTGGCAAAGCCGGACCGCGTGGTGATCGACCTGACCGGGATCAGCTTGGGGGCAGGGGAGCGAGCCCAAGCCGTCGGACGCGCCGGCGTGGCGCAGCTGCGCTTCGGCCAGTTCCGGCCGGATACCGCTCGCATCGTGCTCGACCTCGACCAACCCCTCGCGGTGCGGCGGGCAGAGCTGCTGGAGCAGGACGCGGACGCGCCAGTCACCCACCGGCTGATTCTGGATCTGGCGCCGGTATCGCCGTCTTCGTTTCGGGCCACCGTCCGACCGTCGCGGCTCACGGAACCGGCCACGCAGGCCAGACGAGCCCCCTCGGCCGAGCCCGTGCCACTGCCCCCGCTTAAGCCGACGCCCAGGCGCGTTGGCTATCTGATCGCGATCGACGCCGGCCATGGCGGCCGCGATCCCGGCGCAATCGCGACTAACGGGCTGCAGGAAAAGCATCTTGCGCTGACATTCGCGCGCGAGCTGCGGGCGGCGCTCGAGGGCTCCGGCCGATACGAGGCGGTGATGACCCGCGAGCGCGACCATAAGGTCAGCCTGCATCGGCGGGTCGAAATCGCCCGCGAGGCCGACGCCGATCTCTTCCTCTCCATCCACCTCGACCGTTTGGATAACCGCACGGTGCACGGCGCGTCGGTCTACACGCTCTCGGACGAGGCGTCGGATATCGAGACCGCCGAGCTCGCTGCGCGCGAGAACAAGGCGGACATCGTCGCCGATGTCGATCTCTCCGAGGGCTACGACGAAGACGTGACCAAGGTGCTGATTTCGATGGTTCAGCAGAACACGATGAACTGCTCGGCGGTGCTGGCGGCGACCCTGCTGCCGGAGCTCGGCCGCGTGGCGCCGCTGATCAGCCGCCCGCATCGCTTCGGCGACTTCCGCGTCCTCAAGGCGCCGGACATCCCCTCGGTGCTGGTCGAGCTCGGATTCCTCTCCAACGATCAGGACGCGGAGCGGCTGCAGAGCGAGGGTCATCGGCGCACTCTGGCAGGCGCGATCGTCGAGGCGCTGGACACCTATTTTCTCAAGCCGTGCTGACTCCGCCGCAGTCTCGCCTCATTTGTGGCGTTCGATACGCCGGTACGCCCCCGCATCCCCATCCTCGACTCCGGTCGATCGGTGCTACGGTGAGGCGTACGCGACTCCACTGACCGTCCGGCCTGCCCAAAGATGAAGATCGCCGGCATCGTCCTCGGCAGCCTCGTGCTCCTCGCAGCACTCGCAGGCGGTGCCATCGCCTTCGTATTCTTCCATTACGGCCGGGACCTGCCGGATCACAATCAACTCGCGGCCTACGAGCCGCCGGTAATGACCCGCGTTCACGCCGGCGACGGGCGGCTGCTCGCCGAACATGCCCGCGAAAAGCGGCTGTTCGTGCCCATTGGTGCCATGCCGCAACGGGTGGTCCACGCCTTCCTCGCGGCGGAGGACAAGTCGTTCTATGAGCACTTCGGGGTCGATCCCATCAGTGTGGCGAACGCGGTGGTCACCAACGTCGTCAACATGGTCGGCAACGGCGACCGCCGGCCGGTCGGCGCGTCCACGGTCACCCAGCAGGTGGCGAAGAACTTCCTGCTCTCCAACGAGCTCTCCTTCTCTCGCAAGATCAAGGAAGCCATCCTCGCCATGAGGATCGAGGACGCCTTCACCAAGGACCAGATCCTCGAACTCTATCTCAACGAGATTTATCTGGGCGCAGGCTCCTACGGGGTGGCGGCGGCAGCCCTCAACTATTTCGACCGTTCCCTCAACGACCTTTCGCTCGAGGAGATCGCCTACCTGGCGGCCCTGCCCAAGGCGCCGAACAACTATCACCCGGTGCGCAAGCGCGAGGCTGCCGTGGCCCGGCGAAATTGGGTGCTGGGCCAGATGGTGGCGAACGGCGCGGTCGGCGAGGCCGAGGCAGAGGCCGCGATGCAGGCGCCGCTGCGCACCCGCGAGCGGGCGCCCGAGACCTTCGTCGAGGCCCCGCATTTCGCCGAGGAGGTGCGGCGCTGGCTGCAGGCGCGCTACGGCGAAGACACGCTGTACGAGGGCGGCCTCTCGGTCCGCACCACGGTCGATCCGATGCTCCAGGCGATGGCCGACCGGGCGTTCAGGGGCGGCCTCGTCGCCTACGATCGACGCCGCGGCTGGCGCGGGCCGCTCACACAGATCGACCCGGCCGGGGACTGGCGGCAGGCGCTCGCGGCCGAAGAGCTGCCCCCTGTGCCGAAGCCGTGGCGCCTCGCGGCGGTGCTCGCGGTGGAGACCGGTCGTGTCGAGATCGGCTTCGCCAACGGCGCCGCGGGCGCCATCGCGCTCGACGACCTCACGTGGGCGCGCAAGGCGCGCGGCAAGGGCCGGCTCGGGCCGGAGGTCACCGCTGCGCAGCAAGTGTTGAGCGCAGGCGACGTGGTGCCGGTCGAGCCCGTGGAGGGCCGGGAGGGCGCCTTCGCGCTCCGCCAGATTCCCGCCGTTTCGGGCGCTCTGGTGGCGCTCGACCCGCACACCGGGCGGGTGCTGGCGCTGGTCGGCGGCTTCGACTTCGCCACCAGCGAGTTCGACCGTGCGACCCAGGCGCGGCGCCAGCCGGGCTCCGCCTTCAAGCCGTTCGTCTACCTGGCGGCGCTCGACCACGGCTACACGCCGGCCTCCATCGTGCTCGATGCGCCGGTGGTGATCGACCAGGGCGAGCACCTGCGCAAGTGGAAGCCCGAGAACTACACGGAGCGCTTCTATGGCCCCAGCACGCTCAGGGTCGGGCTCGAGGAGTCGCGCAATCTGATGACGCTCCGTGTCGCGCAGGACATCGGCATGAAGACCGTGGCCGACTACGCCGCGCGCTTCGGTCTTCACCCGGACCTGCCCGAGCTGCCCTCCGCCGCCCTGGGCTCGCTGGAGACGACGCCGCTCGATCTCGCCGCCGCCTACGCCATGCTGGTCAACGGCGGGCGCAAGATCGAGCCCGCCTTCGTCGAGCGAATTCAGGACCGCAACGGGCACACGGTCTATCGGCGAGACGCGCGCGAGTGCGACCGCTGCCGGCCCGGCGAATGGCACCACCAGCTCCCGCCCATCCTGCGCGACCTGCGTCCGGTGATCGCCGATCCGCGCACCACCTACCAGGTCGTCTCGATGCTGGAAGGTGCCGTGCTGCGCGGCACCGGCCGCGCGCTCCGCAAGCTGGGCGCGTCGATCGGCGGCAAGACCGGCACCACCAACGAGTTCCGCGACGCCTGGTTCGTGGGCTTCACCCCGGACCTGGTGGCCGCCGTCTATGTCGGCTTCGACCAGCCGCAATCGCTGGGGCGCAAGGAGTCCGGCGGCCGTGTGGCGGCACCGATCGTGCGAGATTTCTTCGCTGGGGCCCTGGCTGACAAGCCGGCCGTGCCCTTCCGGGTTCCCCCCGGCATTCGCTTCGTGCGGGTCGAGCGCGGTTCCGGTGCGCTGCCTGGCCCCGCCAGCGACGACGTGATCGTCGAGGCTTTCCTGCCCGGCACCGAGCCGACGCAGCGGGCTGTGCTGCGGGCGGCCGACAGCCTGGATGGCGGGCTCGAGGCCGGGGCGGTTTCGTTCGAGGGGTTGGGCGCCGTATATTGAGCGCCCACTGGAGGGCCCCCTCGATGCGCGCTGAAATTCTGTCGCTTGCCGATGACATCAAGCAGTCGCTGACGCTGCTGAGGAGGCACCTTTGACCTCGATGGGGCCCGCAGCCGTCTGGAGGCGCTGAACCGCGAGGCCGAGGATCCCGACCTCTGGGCCGATGCCGAGCGCGCTCGCAGGGTGATGCGGGAACGCACCCGGCTCGATGCGGCGGTCGCCACCTACCAGCGGCTGGAGCAGGAGCTTGAGGACGGCCTCGCGCTCGCCGAGCTTGCCGAGGAGGAGTCCGACGAGGACGCCTACGGAGAGGCGGAGGCCGCGCTTGCCACCACTCGCGATGAGGCGAAGCGGCGCGAGCTGGAGAGCCTGCTCTCGGGCGAGGCGGACAGCAACGATGGCTTCCTCGAGGTCCATGCCGGCGCCGGCGGCACCGAATCGCAGGACTGGGCCGAGATGCTGCTGCGCATGTACGTCCG
>JAPOPO010000109.1 GCA_026712885.1 Rhodospirillales bacterium
AGGCAGCCTTCCTCGTCCACGGTGGAGCCGTCGGCGACGCCGGCGTCGTCCTTGGTCGAGGCGAACACCCGCTTGTTGGAGAGCGTACCGGTCTCGATGTCGTAGTCGTAGGCCCAGAATTCCTCCTGGAAGCTGTCGGCAAGGTAGAAGGTCTTGTCGTCAGGGCTCCAGCACGGGCCGTTGGTGCAGATGATGCCGCCGTCCACCTTGGTGACGCTGAGGTCGGGGTCGAGCCGCCACAGGCCGCATATGGTGAGCTCTTCCTGGTCGTCCATGCCGCCTGCGAAGAAGCGCCCGCGCCGGTCGCACTTGCCGTCGTTGAGCCGGGTGCGCGGCTGGTCCTCGTCGACCTTGGTGATCAGCTCCATCTCCGCCTTGTCGTAGTCGAAGAAGTAGAAGCCGTCGTCGAGCGCCATCACCGCGCCGCCGCCCGCGCGCAGCGCCATCGCGCCGACGTCGTGCTCGCCGAGGGTCCAGTTCTCGACCTTGCCGGTGCGCGGGTCCATGCGCCAAAGCTCGGGCTTGCCGACCCGGCGCCCGGTGCCGTCCACCCAGTAGAGCCGGCCTTCGTCCACGTCCCACACCGGGCCTTCGCCCAGATGGTTCCCGCAGTCGACGATGCACTCGATCTTGATGCTCATGCGCGCCACCTCTTCGTTTGCCCGATGGTGGCGGCGGGCGGCGCGGCGTGCAAGGCCGCGCACGTTGTCACCGGGCGATACGGCGGCTAAGAGGGGGCGGGGAGGATCGCATGACCGCTCACGACATCGATCTCGAAGCACTCGGCCGTTACGACACGCCGACCATCTGCAACGCGCTCCTGGCCATTGCGCCGGAGGCGGCAGGGCGCTCGACCAAGGCGATGCTCCACTGCGCGCGCCCCGATCTGCCGCCGATGGTGGGCTTCGCGCGCACCACGCTCTATCGCACGCTGGAGCCCGGCAGTCTCGACGCCGATGCCGAGAAGGCGCAGGACCTCGCCTGGTTCGACTATGTCGCCGCCGACCCTGAGCCCCGCATCGTCGTGGTGCAGGACGGCGACACGCCTCACGCCGCCACCAACGCGCTCTTCGGCGAGGTCATGAGCTTCATGCACAGCGCGCTTGGCTGCATCGGCCTCGTTACCAACGGCGCCGTCCGCGACGTGGCCGGCATGGCCGAGGGCTTCCAGGTGCTACACGGCGGTATCCGGCCCAACCGCGCCGACTATCACCGGGTCGACTTCGACTGCGAGGTGAACGTCGCCGGGCTCTACGCGCGCACCGACACGCTCATCCATGCCGATGTGAACGGCGCCGTCGTCGTCCCGCCCAATTTGATTCCGCAAATTCTGGAGGCGGCGGTGGAGGTCACCAAGAAGGAGCGGGCGATCATCGATTTCTGCCGCGACCCCGATGTGACGGTCGACAGCTTCAAGCGGTTCTGGCGCGGAGGCTGAACGCCGGTGCGTATCCTCCTGCTACAGAACCACGAGAACTCCGGCCCCGGCTATCTGGAAGAGCCGGCGGCACGGCGCGGCGTCCGCTTCGAGGCCTGCATGCCGCACCTCGATGCCGGCGACCGGCTGCCCGAGGACGATTCAGGCTACGACGGCTTCCTCCTTATGGGCGGCGCCATGCACGCGGGCCACGTGGAGGAGCATCCGTGGCTCGAGGATGCGGCGGCGCTGGTGCGGCGCTTCACCGAGGCGGAGAAGCCGGTGCTCGGCGTTTGCCTCGGCTCGCAGATCGTCGCCCGCGCCTTCGGCGGCCACTGCTATGACATGGCGGTGCCCGAGGTGGGCTTCGTGCCGATCAGGCTGACGCAGGCGGCGGAGACCGATCCGCTGCTCGGCCAATCCTTCGACAACCCCGTACACCTCGCCGAGTTCCACAGCCAGACCTTCGATCTGCCCGAGGGCGCGACCCGGCTGATGGTCGGCGAGGAGGTGCCCAATCAGGCCTTCCGGATCGGGGCCGCGACCTATTCCTTCCAGCCCCATTTCGAGGTGACGCCGGAGATGATGACGCACTGGGTCTCGATCTCCGACGAGGTCGTGCCCAAGTACGCGCCGACCCTGCCCGAGGCGCTGCCGCACCAGCTGCAGCTCCATCATTACGCCGCGCATGACTTCTGCTACCGCGTGGGCGCCGCCTGGCTCGACCTCGTCGGCGTGCGGGCGCAGCGTGATGGGGAGGGCGATTGACGGCGGTGACTTCTTCGGTCTGAGCTGGCGCGCCAGCTCTCCCACTCATCGCCATGCCCGGACGTGTTCCGGGCATCTGCTCCCGCCGGGCGAGTGGAGAGTGTGCCCCCTGCGGCCGGCCAGTTCAGGCGGCTGGCTTGACCCCCGCCGATCATGCGTCGTCGGCGGAATTCGCGTGGGCGAGTGTCGCGGCCCCGAGATCCGCGAGCCCGGATCCGGAGGACTTGAAGAGCGTGATTTCTTGTTCGTCGCCGCGGCCGGCTACGGTTCCCCGGCAGAGGCCCGATAGGTCGCCAGCGATCCGCTCCTCCGTCAGCGCACCGGACCGGATCGGTCCGATGAGGTCGCCGCTCTCTTTCAAGGCCCCCTCCGTATCGATGTAGACGCGCGCGCGGCGCACCGCCGCGTCGTCGACTTCGCGCATGTGGGGCCTGAAGCTGCCGATCAGGTCGAGATGCTGTCCGGGCCTGAGCCACGCGCCCGCGATCAACGGATCGATTGCCAGCGTTGCGCAGCTGATGATGTCGGCGTCCGCCACCGCGGCCCCGAGGTCCGTCGCGGCCGTGGCGCGAAACCCCGCGCCGTTCAGCCTTCGGGCCAACCGTTCGGCATTCTCCGTATTGATGTTCCAGACCGCGACGTCTTCGATCGGACGCACGGCCCGAAACGCATCGGCCAGGTTGGCGGCGACCCGCCCGGCGCCGACTATCAGCAGCCGGCGCGCGTCCACAGGCGCCAGGTAGCTCGCCCCCAGAGCGGCGGTGGCAGCGGTGCGCCGGTCGGTGAGCTCGCCACCGTCCAGTGCCGCCAGGTGCCGCCCGGTCTTCGCATCGAAGAGAAGATATGACGAGGACACCGAGGACAGTCCGGCGGCTGCGTTACCCGGATTGACGTTCACGATCTTGACCCCGCCCAGGCCCGCCGGGTTCCACGCGGGCATGAGGAGCAGCGCCGCGTCCGGCTGCCCGTCGAGCGCGATGGCGTGGTGATGCCGCAACGGCGCGACGGCGCCGGCCCGGAACATCCCCCGCAGCGCCTTGATCAGCGCATCGAAGGGCAGCAGGTCTCGGGTTTCTTCGGCACTGAAGACGCGCATGATCTCGTTCCTCGATTGGTTTGGAGGGGGGCGAAGCCCTGTTGTTGGCCGTGTAAGCTTGATCCCGAAGATCCCGCCTTTTCGGGGAATTACAATACCGATCAGCGTCAAATCCACGATCCGATCAACAGAGGATGGTTACACACAAGCTCAGGCATGACGAATTTGAAGTGCGCACGGAACAAATATTGTCCAACGCTTTGGAAAGGTAGGACAGAAGGGGGGGCTAACTCTACGAAGTCCAAAAAGAAAACTCGAAATGGATGGTGACCCCTACGGGAATTGAACCCGTGTCTCCACCTTGAAAGAGTGGTGTCCTAACCTCTAGACGAAGGGGTCAGCGCGTCGGTGCGCGCTATGTAGCGGGCGTGGTGCCTCGAAATCAAGGGTTTGATGGCGGCGGGGCGGGGGCGCCGTCGTCGATGTGCAGCTCGACCGCGCGGGTGCCCCGGCGGCGGTCGAGACGGAGCCGGCCCGCGAGATGGAACGGATGTTCCGCGCCCGCCAGCAGCGCGTGGCCCAGGGCGTTGTCAGCGGCACGGAAGGCGATGCCCTTGAGCCGCTTACCCGTCCGGCCCGCAAGCTGGCAGCGCACGTGGCCCCGGCCCACGATATCGGCGCGCAGCAGCTGGGCGCCGGCGACGGCGAAGCGCGGCTCCGGGTTGCCGGCGCCGTAGGGGCCGGCCGTCTCCAGCATCTCCAAGAGCTCCGCCGTCGCGCCTTCGACGCCGAGCGCACCGTCGAGGCCGAGGGTCGGAATCCGGGCGGCCTCGTCTGCGTCCACGTCCAGGCGGCGATGCAGGAAATCCTCCAGCAGTGAAAACTTCGCACGCTCGACAGTGAAGCCCGCCGCCATCGGATGGCCGCCGCCCACGAGCCCCACGACCCCCCCCCCCGCCGCGCGGGGGGGCGGCCCCCCCTCGCCACCC
>JAPOPO010000472.1 GCA_026712885.1 Rhodospirillales bacterium
CCTGAAGCTGCGCGAAGGGTTTGCCGGCATCGACCGCGTCGAGCTGTTTGGAATCCCCGACCAGAACCACCTTCGGGATGCGCAGCTCCCGCGCGATCCGGAGCAGATTCCGCGCCTGGACGGTGGAGGCGAGCGAGCCCTCGTCCACCACCAACGCGGTTTTCCTGTACTGCGCGCGCAGGGACTTTCGTCCCTTTTTCGTGAGACGGCCTGCCGCAACCCCGGTGTTGCGGGCCAGGAACCGCTGAAGCGTTTCGCTCTCGATGCCCGATTCGGCCGCCAGCGTCCGCGCGGCCGACGCCGAGGGCGCAAGCCCCACCATCCGCCAGCGTTTTTTCTCCGCCAGCGTGCGGGCGCGGTTCAGCATGGTGGTCTTGCCCGTCCCGGCCAGGCCCTGCACACCGACCGTGCGATCCTTCTCCGAGAGGATCAGCTTCACGGCCTGTCTCTGTCCGTCCGTGAGCGGCCCCTTTCTGAGATACCGGTCGACCACCCAGCCGCGCATCGGCGCCTTGCCCCGGCGTTGTCCGGTGCGCATCAGAGAGACGGTCTCGCGTTCGTCGGCCACCGCCCTGTCCGTGGTGAGCAAGCCTGAGCCGAGCGCCTTCGCCTCGTGCAGGCGGCCCTCCCGTTTGAGTCCGGCCACCGCCCGTTCCACGGCCCCGATTGAGGCCGCGCCCGGATCGAACGCCAGCGCGGCGGCGAGCAGATCGGTGTTCCCGAACACCGCATCTCTCTCCGACAGGTGCGACACCGCCCACTCCACCGCCTTGCGCGCGGCCGCTGGCGCGGGCGATTCGAACAATTCGATCTGATGCCTCGGCTCGGCGGGACCTTCCCTGGTGCCTTTTCCGGAGTCGCCGCGTTGGCGCTCCCGGCTGCCGGGTCTGCGTTCCACGGCCTGCGCCACCAGTTCCGGTGCGTCGAACCCCAGATCCGCCGCCCGCAGGGCCCAGGATTCCCGGAGCGCGTCTCGGTCCACGTCCCGCTTGTGCGCTCGGGTCATCAATGCCGCGCGCTGTGCCAGGTGCGGGTTCTCCCCCGTCGTGCCCAGGCCCCGCTCGGCCATCGCCGCCTCGATCTCCGCGCGGCGCGTGGAGAACGCCTCGATGGTTTCCCTTGAAACGCCCGCGATCTCGAACCGCCCGTCGGCGTGGGTGCGTTCGATCCCGTAGCCGAGGGCTTTCAGTTCCGCCGCCAGTTCGCTGCGGTACATGGCTCCGAGCAGCATCTTGGAGGCGTACAGCCGCTCGTTGGCCATCGTCCTCCACTTGCCGTCCGGCCCTTGCAGCATGTTGGCGATCACCGAATGCGTGTGCAGCGCCGGGTCCAGGTTCCTGGACGTCTGGTGCCTGAAGGTGGCGATCACGGCGCGCTGGCCGCGCGTGCGGACCATCTGTCCGGTCGCCGCATCGTGCACCCGGGTCTCCGCGGCGTTTTTTTCCAACCACTCAAGCGACCGGCCCACCGCGCGGTCGTGGGCCTTGACGATGCGATCGTCGTCGCCGACCAGCGCGGCCAGCGACACCGACTTCGGTGCGGAGAACGTCAGGTCGCGCCCGGGGCGGTGGTGAATGTTACCGCCGCCGACACGGCGACCGAGGCGTTTCCCGGACCCGTCCGGCACTTCACCCGCCAGCACCTGACCGAAGGTGTCCGGATCGACCGGGCCTTCCAGGCCCAACTCGGCCGCGCCCCGGCCCCTCCACGCGCTGGCCTGCCGGTGCTCGGGGGAATCCTTGGCGTAGTAACCGTCGCGCTCATAGTAATGCGCGCCCTGCGACGGGCTCGCCACCGCCCCGATCGAGGCGACCATCAGATCCAGCGCCCGTAGTCGCGCTTGCGCCGCTTCCGGCCCTCGGTTGAATCCCCGCCGTCAGCGCTGCGCCCGCCAGGGCTGCGCCCGGCAGACCTGCGCCCGGCAGATTTGCTGCGTGCTCGCGTGTTATCTCCCGGTTTGCTGCCCGCCGGTTTGCCGCCCGCCAGGGCTTTGCCGCCCGCCAGGGCCTTGCCGCCTGCAGGGCTGCTGCCCGCAGGGCCGGACAGCTTCGAAGCCTCGACCGGTTGCCCGTCACCGGCATCCTTCGCGTCCGCCACGCCCATGCCCCGGGGCGCCTTCATGCTCAAGGCGCGCCGCGCGGCATTCGCGCCTGCCGCCAGTCGTTTCTGCCCGATCCCGCTGGGCGGCACCGCCATGCCCAGATCGACGTACTCCCAGACATTCGCCACGCCCTGCGCGTCCGTCGGCGACACCACCGCCAGGCCGATGCCCGCGTCCCCCTCATCGGGGCGGCAAAAGTCCCCGGCGACGCCGTGGGGGTCCCACAGCAGCCCGGGTACGGGCGGCGCCCGCGCCGGTTTCCGCATGGCGGCGAGTCGAGCCCGGCGCGCGTTGCTGCGCAACCAGATCAGCAAAGTGACGGCGCA
>JAPOPO010000234.1 GCA_026712885.1 Rhodospirillales bacterium
CGCCAGCAGGGCCTCGAGCGCGGCGTGGTCGACGGTGCCGGAGCGTGCCAGCCTGCCGTCGCGGTCGAGAGCGGGCCCCGTCCTGCTCAGCACCCAGTCGTCGATCAGCGCACAGCCCGGGCCGGTATCGAAGGCCAGCAGGTCCTCGTCGGCCGGCCCGCCGATCCAGGTGACGTTGGCGACACCGCCGAGGTTGAGCACGGCGAGGGGCGCGGCAAGCCCGCTCCGCCGGGCAAGCGCCGCATGAAAGAGCGGCACCAGCGGCGCCCCCTGCCCGCCCGCAGCCACATCCTTGCTGCGAAAATCGTTCACCACGTCGATCCCGAGCCGGCGGGCCAGCGCCGCGCCGTCCCCGATCTGATCGGTCAGCCCTGCCTCGGGCTCGTGACGGACCGTGTGGCCGTGGAAGCCCGCGACGGCGATCTCCTCCCTTCGCACGCCGGCCTCGGCCAGCAATGCCTCGACGGCATCCGCGTGGAACTCGGTCAGTGCGGGCTCCGCGTCCTCTCGCCCGCCCCGCCCCTCGATCACCGCCCGAAGCCGCTCGCGCAGATCCTCCGGATAGGGGGCGGTGCGCCACGCGCCGAAGCCCGAGACGGTGACGCCGTCGGTCTCGATCAGCGCCGCGTCGACGCCGTCGAGCGAGGTGCCGCTCATCAGGCCGAGGGCCCGGACAGGCCCCTCCGGCAGCGCACCGCTCATCGGCGCCATCCGGACGGACAGGCGCCGCGTTGTCCACGCGCAGGCCCTGTGATACATGACCGCGCGCCCCGGCGCCCTGCGCGGGCAGCCGGGCGGTACGGCAGCCAGCGGGTCGAGCGACGGTGTTCTCCTCCGAATTCATGCGCGTGCTGTCGGAGCGCGGCTATATCCACCAGTGCACCGACGACGCGGCGCTCGATGCGCTCGCCGCGCAGGAGCGCGTGACCGCCTACATCGGCTTCGACTGCACCGCCGACAGCCTGCATGTCGGCAGCCTCGTGCAGATCATGATGCTGCGCTGGCTGCAGAAGACGGGTCATCAGCCCATCGTGCTCCTCGGCGGCGGCACCACCAAGATCGGCGACCCGAGCGGGCGCGACGAATCGCGCTCGCTGCTCACCGAAGACGCCATCGCCGCCAACAAGATGGGCATCCGGCGCTCCTTCGACCGCTTCCTCTCCTTCGGCGACGGGCCCACCGACGCGCTGATCGTCGATAACGCCGACTGGCTCGACGCGCTCGGCTACATCCCGCTGCTCAGGGACATCGGCGCCCACTTCTCGATCAACCGGATGCTCACCTTCGACAGCGTGCGGCTCCGCCTCGACCGTGAGCAGCCGCTGAGCTTCCTGGAGTTCAACTACATGATTCTCCAGGCCTACGACTTCCTGGAGCTGTCCCGCCGCGCCGACTGCCGCCTTCAGATGGGTGGCTCGGACCAGTGGGGCAACATCGTGAACGGCGTGGAGCTCGCGCGCCGCATCGACGCGCGCCAGGTCTTCGGGCTCACCACGCCGCTTATCACTCTCAGTTCTGGCGCGAAGATGGGGAAGACCGCGCAAGGCGCCGTCTGGCTCAACGCCGACCGGCTCTCGCCTTACGACTATTGGCAGTATTGGCGCAACACCGACGATGCCGACGTCGGCCGCTTCATGCGGCTCTTCACCGAGCTTCCCCTGGACGAGATCGCACGTCACGAGGCGCTCGAAGGCGCCGAGCTGAACGAATCGAAGAAGCTGCTGGCGAACCAGGCGACGGCCCTCTGCCACGGTGCGGACGCCGCCGCCAACGCCGCCGAGACGGCGCGGCAGACCTTCGAGGAAGGCGCTGCCGGCGCAGACCTTCCGGTCATCGACGCCGCGCGGAGCGAGCTCGAGGCCGGCATTCCCGCGATCGTGCTCTTTCAGAAGGCGGGGCTCTGCGAATCGGGCGGCGCGGCGCGGCGGCTCATCCGGGGTGGTGGCGCCCGCATCAACGGCACGGCGATCGAGTCGGAAACGCGCGCGGTGGGACCAGACGACATCGGCGCCGACGGTCGGATCAAGCTCTCCGCGGGCAAGAAGCGCCACGCCCTGATTCGCCCGGTCTAGTCCCGGCGCGCCAGACGCCGAAAGGCCCCTCTCGGAGTCCCGACTCTCAGCCCTTGGCCGACCCTTCGTCGGGCTGCCAGGGCTCGTAGTCGCCGGTCGCGCGGTCGCGCTGGCCGCGGCCCAGGATGTGACCCGGCGGCCGGTAGGCGGCGGCGGTGCCGGTGAGATTGGGCAGGTGCGGCTTCTCCCAGGGCTGTGCCCTGAGCGGCGCCTCCGTCGGCGCCTCGTCGGTGCTGTGGTGGAGCCAGCGATGCCACTCCGGCGGCACGCGGGATGCCTCCACCTCGCCCTCGTAGACGACCCAGCGCCGCTCGCGCTGGCCCGGCCCCGACCGCCCCCAGCGCTCGCGATAGTAGCGGTTGCCGGCTTCGTCCTCGCCCACCAGCGTGCCGCAGAGCAGGGTGTAGAGCCGCGTGCCAATCGTCGCCATCGTTCCCGCCGGTGCTCCCGCACCCGTTTCAGCCCGATGCCGCTTATGCCACGGCCGCCCGCCACCCGTCCAGAGACCGCAGTCTCTGCCCGGCTTCACAATTCTTTGCCGGCCGGCAAAGAGCAGGAAACCATGCCGCGCCATCCTGCCCGCAGTTGCCCCTAATCCATCGGGTCCCTGCCGCCACCCGCAAATCCGATCTACGGCAACCGCCAAGTGCCGCTATTCTGAGGACGAGTCATGCGCATCATTCCCCCGATACTGCTCTGCATACTGGTCGGCGCGATGGTCGCGGCCGACACGTTCCTACCCCTGATCCGGTTCGACCCGCCCGGTCTCCTTTGGGGCGGCGCGGCGCTCGTCGTTCTCGGCGTCTGTATCGCGGGGCCCGCGATGCTGCGGTTTCGGCGAGTCCGAACCAACTTCCACACGTTCAAGGAACCCGGCGTGCTGGTCACCGACGGGCCCTACGCCATCAGCCGGAACCCGATGTATGTGGGCATGGTTCTGGCGGGACTCGGAGCAGCGCTGATCACCGCAACGCTGGCGGGAGTCATCCTGGCCGCAGTCTACGCGCTCGTCGTTCGCTACCGGTATATCGCCTACGAGGAGAAGGCGATGCGCCTCAAGTTCGGCACGCGATACGACGCCTATTGCCGAATGGTCGGACGCTGGCTCGGGCGACGCCGAGCCGTCAATTAGGCGGCACCTCGGCGGCGGATTGGCGCCCGTCCGGCTTTACAAATCTTTACCCCCCGGACAAAGGCGCGAAACCGCGGCGCCTCACAATCTCCACTGTCGAACCCATAAACCGACCGAGAGGACAAGCCGTGAGTGACGAACACCGCACCGACGACGATAACGGCGCCGATAACGGCGACGACAACACCGCCAAGCAGCCCACCCGCCGCAGGCCGCGCACCCGCTGGATCGTCACGGGCATCGCCGGCGCCCTTGTCCTGGTCATCGCCGGCACAACCTGGAGCACGGTGGGCTTCACCAAACGCGGCGATGACAGATTCGGCTGGTTCGTGGAGAAAAAGATCGAACGCATGCTCGACAAGGTCGAGGCCAGCGACGATCAGCGCGGCAAGGTGCACGCCATCGTGACGGCTGCCGTCGCCGACCTGCAGGAAGTCCACGATCTCAAGATTGAAATTCGGCAGAACCTGATGGCGGCGTTCTCCAGGGAAACCGTCGACCGGAACGAGCTCGAGTTGCTGCGTCAGCGCAAGATGGAGACGGTCGATCGCATGAGCCAGCGCGCGCTCGCCGCGCTCGCCGACGCGGCCGAGGTGCTGACGCCTGCGCAGCGCCGGGAGCTCGTGACGAAATGGAAGTCACACGGGCGACACCACCACCGGCACGACTAAGCCTACCGCGTGCCGGTGCCCGCGCGGGCGGAGCCCCTTTACGTCCCTCCCTGCGTAAAGGGGGTTCCGCCCGCCCCCGCCTCTCACCGTATACGCGGCATTGGGCGTATAAGGGAGAGCACGTCGTATCCTGGAGCACCGCATCGCATGGCTTCCATTCTTTCCCCCCTCGCCGTCTGGCTTGCCCTCGGTACAGCGGCCGTCGCGTTGTCCGCGTGCGCGCTGTTCACACCCTTGCCGGAGCAGAAGGATGTCGCCGAGCGTCTGGCGGCATCCCCCACGCGCGGCCTGCCGCTCGACGGGCCCGTGACGATCCACTGGAGCGAGCAGCAAATCCCCTTCATCGAAGCGGAGAGCGACGGCGACGCGGCGTTCGCGCTCGGCCTGGTGCACGCCCACCTGCGGCTCGGCCAGATGGCGACGATGCGGATGATCGCGCGCGGGCGCGTATCGGAGATGATCGGCCCCCTCGGC
>JAPOPO010000282.1 GCA_026712885.1 Rhodospirillales bacterium
CGGAGCCGACGCCCGCGAGGCGTTGATGGCGGGTTTTGGCCGCACCGCGCGGCTCGCGGGGCTGACGCTCGGGCCGCACGGCGGCCGCGTGGGGCTGGAGCGCGCGGACGATTACCCCCAGCTCACCCGCGACGGCTTCACCGCCATCAGGGACCTCGAGGACGAGGACCGCTTCGCGACGCTCGGCACCGAGCTGCTCAAGGCCTGCGTCAAGAAGACCCGGGACGCCGTGGGCGACGGCTCGACCACCACGGCGCTGCTCGTCGGCGCCTTCGCCGAAGCGGGCTTGCGCCTGGTGGCGGCGGGCATCGATCCGCCTTCGGTCAGGCGCGGCTTCGAGGCGCTCACGCGCGAGGCGCTCGCGGCGCTCGAGCCGCAAAGCAGCCCAGTCGCAGGCCGCGCGATGCTGGCGCAGCTCGCCGGCGTTGCCGCCGACGGCGACGCGGAGATCGCGGACCTCGTGGCCGAGGCGGTGGAGCGCCTCGGCGCGGAAGGCGTCGTCAGCATCTCTTACCACCAGGGCGTCGATACGACGGTCGACTACATGAGCGGCATGGCCTTCGAGCACGGCCTGCTCTCGCGCAACTTCCTGCTCAAGGCGGGCGAGACGGAGGTCAAGCTCGACCAGCCCTTCCTGCTGATGTGCCAAGGCGAGCTGACCGAAGCGGCCCAGGTCGTGCCTGCGCTGGAGGCGGCGCGCGAGCGCAAGCGGAGCCTGCTGGTGCTGGCGCAGGATGTCTCCGACCAGGCGCTCGCGGCCTTGCTGACCAACCACCGGGAGGGGACGGTCCATTGCGCGGCGGCGAAGGGACCGGAGTCCGGCATCTATCGCCATGTCGCGACCGACGACGTCGCGGTGCTCACGGGCGGGCGCATGGTCGGCGAGGAAACCGGCCTCCTGCCAGAAAAGATCGACGCCACGGCGCTCGGCACAGCCAGGCGGGCGGTGGTGGACGGGGCCTCGACCACGATCTTCGGTAGCGGTGGCGAGGAGGAGGCGGTGGAGCGCCGGGCCGCGCAGATTCGCGACGCCATCGAGCACGAGCGCAAGAGCTACGACCGGGGCAAGTACGAGGCCCGTCTCGCCCGGCTCGTCTCGGGTGTCGCCAACATTCGGGTCGGCGGCGTCACCGAGACCGCCTGGAAGGCGCGCTACAAGGCCTGCGAGAACGCGCTGAATACCGCGCGCGCCGCCGCGAAGGACGGCGTGGTCGCGGGCGGCGGCGTGGCGCTCGCGCGCGCGGCTTTTATCATCGAGAGCGGCGCCACCGGGCCGGTAGAGCCCGAGCGCCGCGCCTTCGCCCGCGCTCTGAAAGAACCCTTCCGCCGCATCGCGGGCGCCGCCGGGTGCGAGCCGTCGCTGGCCCTGGAAGCATTGAGGGAAGCGCCGGCCGACATCGGCTTCGACGCACGCACGGGCGCCTTCCGCCCCTATCGCGAGGCCGGCGTGATCGACGCGACCCGGGTGACGACGACGGCGCTCACCAACGCGGCCGTGACCGCAGGCCAGCTGCTGTCCACGGGCTGCGCCGTCGCCCTCGCCCGCCGGCCCGACGCGGTTTAGCTCGACTTAGTCCGAAGGCGCCTCTTGCACGGCGTCTGCCCGAATCATCCTTTCCGTCACCTGACCAAACTTCACCAGGCTGCCGCTCGGGTCCCACACGTACAGTTCATCCATGCCCCAGGACGTTTCGACGACCTCGCCCACATCAATGCGCCTGGCAAGGTCTGTGCGCAGCGCATGAATGTCGTTCACGCGGACGTAGCAGGAGGCGTTCTCGGCGACGTTCTTGTCCGTGCAAAGCCAGAAGTGGATCTCGATGTGCTCGCGGACGGCGATGCCGTAGCTGTCGCCGAAATTGTGCGTTTCGAAGCCGAGACTGTTGAAGTAGTCGAGCGAGGCCGCGATATCCAG
>JAPOPO010000189.1 GCA_026712885.1 Rhodospirillales bacterium
CCGGGCTGTTGCGCGGTCTCGATGCGCTCCGCCGCAGCGCGGAGCAGCAGCGGATCGACCGCGAGGTCGCGGCCGTAACGGACCGTGAGATCGGGATTGGCGGCGGCGAAGTCGTTGAGCACCGAGGGGATGTCGTTCTTGGCGTGGCCGGCAGCGAAGAGCATGCCGGGCACGGCGTCGATGGCGGTGGCGCCCGAGTCCCGCATTGCCTCCAGCGTGCTGCCGATGGTGGGCCTGGCGAATTCGAGGAAGCCGTGGCGCACCTGGCGATCCGGCAGGCGCGCAGCAACCACTTCGGCCAGATGCTCGAACTCGGCCACCGCCGCATCGTCGCGGCTGCCGTGGCCGCAGAGCAGCACCGCCGGCGCGCTCATGGCCCGCCTCCATTCCGTCCATTGACCGCGATGCGCGCCCTTTCCATTGTGGACCGATGCTCCTCTTCGCCGCGCCCGACTGGCCCATCGGCCAGGCGGTGCCGTTCATCCTTCTCGCCGCGCTCGCGCTCGATGCGCTGATTGGCGACCCGCGCTGGCTGCCGCATCCGGTGCGTCTGATGGGCTGGCTCACCGGCCTCCTCGACCGTACCCTCAATCGGGAGCGCCTGGGCGTAGGCGTCCGCGTGCTCCTGGGCGGGGTGGCGGTGGTGCTGGTGGCGGGCGCGAGTGCTGCTGCCGGCTGGGCCATCGCCACGCATGCTGCCATGCTCGCCTGGGGCTGGCTCGCCGAGCTTGCCCTGGTCGCGACGCTGCTCGCCCAGCGCACCATGGCCGATCACATGGTGCGGGTGGCGCGCGCGCTGGATGCGGGAGTCGAGCCCGCGCGAGCTGAGCTGCGCCACATCGTCGGTCGCGAGGTCCATGCCCTCGACGAGCACGGCATTGCGCGCGCGGCAATCGAGAGCGGCGCGGAAAATTATTCTGACGGCGTGGTGGCGCCGGCCTTCTGGTACCTGCTGCTCGGCCTGCCCGGGCTCTTCGCCTACAAGGCGATCAACACCATGGACAGCATGATCGGCCACCGCTCGCCCCGCCACCATGCCTTCGGCCGCGCGGCGGCGCGCATCGACGATGCGGTGAACTGGGTGCCGGCGCGGATCGCGGGCGGGCTGGTCGCGCTGGCTGCGCTCGCCGTGCCCGGCGCCCAGCCGGGCCAGGCGTGGCGTACCATGCTGCACGACGCCCCCCGGCACAGCTCGCCCAACGCCGGCTGGCCCGAGGCCGCGATGGCAGGCGCGCTGGGTCTCGCGCTGCTGGGCCCCCGCCACTACGAGGGCGAGGCGGCGGCGGACCAAGCCTGGCTCGGCGACGGGCGACGGGACGCGACGGCGGACGATCTCAGGCGCTCGGTCCGGGTCTTTGCGGCGGCCTGCGCGCTGGTCGCGGTGCTCACCGCAGCCATCGCCGCGGGCATGGTGCCCGGCAGGGCGTAGCCGAGGCTCAGCGCGCACGGGCCACCTCCAGCAAGCGGTCGAGGTCGAGATGGGCCTCCAGATGGGCGCCGAGTGCGTCGAGGGTCTCCTCCACCAGCGCGTCGTAGGCGATGCCGGCCGTCTCCCGCCGCCGCAGCCGGCCGAGAAAGGCGCGGCGGAAGCCGTCGGCGGCGAAGAGCCCGTGCAGATAGCAGCCCATGACCCGGCCGTTCGCCGCACGTGCGCCGTCGGGGCCGCTTTCCAGTGTGATCAGCGGGCGCGCGGTGTCGGGCCCGCTGGTGCGGCCCATATGCATCTCGTAGCCCGCGACCGCTTCGCCCCCCTCGCTCGCATGGCCGCGCGTCCGGACCAGACGCTTGCCCCCGCTCATCACCGTCTCGACATCGAGCAGGCCGAGCCCCGGTGTCTCCCCCGGCGGCCCCTCGATGCCGGAGGGGTCG
>JAPOPO010000270.1 GCA_026712885.1 Rhodospirillales bacterium
CGTCACGCCCGGGTCCACCAACGCGGGATCGGCCCGCTTCAACACACCGAACAGCGCGAGGCCCCGGTCGGTGGGCACGACGTTCTTTCCCTGCGCCGTCAGGAACCCCTGCTTCTTCAGACCCGAGATGATCTCCGCCCGCGTCGCCGGCGTGCCGATCCCCTTGGCCTCCCGCAGCCGCTCGCGGAGCGCCTCGTCCTCGACGAAGCGCCATGCGTTCTGCATCGCCTCAATCAGCGTGCCCTCCCGGTACCGGGGCGGAGGGCGCGTCTCCTTGTCCTCGATCTCCGGATCGCGAAGTCGGGCGGGCTCGCCGTGCCGCAGGGGAGGCAGCGCCTGCGCCGCCTCACCCTTCTCCTCCTCGGGCCTCCAGTCCGGAAAGGCGCCGCGCCAGCCGGCTTCGATGGGCTGACGTCCCGTCGCCCGGAACTCGAAACCCCGCACGTCCAGCGTCACCGTGGTCTGCCGGTAGCGGTAGTCCGGCATGACCGAGGCCAGATAGGACCGTGCGACCGCATCGAACAGCTTCTTCTCGTCCGCCGAGAGCCGCGGCCAGACCTCGCGCAGGTCGCCGATCCTGTTCACGTTGGGGACGATCGCGTGATGGCTCCCGCCCTCCCGCCCCCTGTCGTGGAAGGCGCCGTTCCGGCCCTGGCGGAGCGCCGGCGGCGACGGCACCGGGATACCCGCGTAAGCCCAGCCCGCGCGCAGGCCCGCAACGATCTTCGGCACGTCCGCGGCGGCGCTCTCCGGCAGGTAGCACACCTCGGCACGGGGGTAGGTCAGGATCTTCTTGCCCTCCCCGTCGTAGAGCTCCTGCGCCACCTCCAATGTCTTCGACGCCGACCAGGCGAAGCGCGAGCTGCACAGCTTCTGCAGCGAGGGCAGATCGTGCAGGCGCGGCGGGCGCTGGCGCTTGTCCTCGACGCGCACGCCGAGCGGTCCCTCGAATTCCCGCGCCGCCTCGGCGACCGCCTCCGCCCTGCCGCGCTCGACGATGCGCTCTTTCGGTGCATGCCGCATCTTGAACGCGCCGCCTTCGGCGTACGCTGTCGCCACCACCTCGAAGTACGCCACCGGCACGAAGTCCCGGATCTCCAGCTCCCGCCGGCAGGCGATCGCCAGCGTCGGCGTCTTGACACGGCCGATCCCGATCACGCCTCGGGAGCCCCGGCCCAGCGTTACCGTCGCGGTGCGGGTGAGCGACAGGTTGTAGATCTGGTCCGCCTGCCGACGCGCCACCGCCGCCTCGTAGAGCGGGGCGTGCTCACCGTTGGGCCGGGCGCGCCGGAACGCCGCGCGGATGGTCTCCGCGTCCTGCGCCGTGAACAGCACCCGCAGCACCTCCCCGCAGTAGCGGCAGTGCTCCAGGATTTCCTGGCCGATCAGCTGCCCCTCGCGGTCGCAGTCGGTGGCGAGCCAAACCCGCTCGGCCGTCTTCAACGCCGCCCGGATGGCCTTCAGCTTCGCCGCCTTGTTGCCGCCAGTGGCCGGCTTGGTGCCGTAGAGCCCGTCCGGCTTCAGTAAATCCGTGGACCAGCGCTTCCAGGCCGGGTTGACGTCTTCGGGCTCGCACAGGTCGAGCAGGTGGCCCTCCGCCGCCAGGACCGCGCCATAGCGCGCGCCCACGGCGCCCCGCACGTCCTTCGCCTGGCTCGCCTTCTCCGTGATGACGATCTGGCGCGTCATGGCGCACTCTCGCGCGCGGCACGGCCGTCATCCCCATCTGCCGGCGCGGCCGCGATGGCGGCCAGGAACGGCACGGCGAACTCCTTCAGCTTGGCCGCGCCCACGCCGTTGACCTCGGCGAACTCCGCCTCCGTGCGCGGACGGCGGCGCACCATGTCGATCAGCGTGCGGTCGGGGAACACGATATAGGCCGGCACCCCGCGCTCCCGCGCGATCTCCAGGCGCAGCGCCTTGAGGGCGCCCAAG
>JAPOPO010000353.1 GCA_026712885.1 Rhodospirillales bacterium
AACCGGTGGCTGATGGGCGCGGCCGCGTTGGCGCTGGCCTGGCTGGCGCTGGTCTCCAGGGTGTACGTCAATGCGAGCTGGTCGGATGAGGCCTGGGGGTATTTCGTGGTGCCGGTGGGCGAACCGGCGCGGGGCGATCCGGTGGTGTTCGATCCGCCCGAGGCGCTCGGCGCCCCCGTGCCGTACCTGAAGACCGTGCGCGGCGTGCCGGGCGACATAATCGAGGTGGACGCCGGGCGCGGCGTGTGGATCGGGGGAGAATACCTGGGCCGCGCGAAGCGCGTCTCTCTCGGCGGGCGGGCGCTGGAGGCGATCGCCCCCGGTGTGGTGCCCGAGGGCCGGTATTTCCTGCACGCCGATCACGTGGACAGCCACGACAGCCGCTACGCGGAGATCGGGCTGGTGCCGCGGGACCGCATCCAGGGGCGTGCGCTGGCGCTGCCCGACATCCCCTGGCTCGGCCTCGACGGTCCCCCGCTGGCGCGGGGCAATCCGCTTGCTCGGAGCAATCCGCCGGCGGATTCCGGGTTGGCGATACCTGAGCAGCGGCCATGAGGCGCCGATTCGCGACGATCGTCGGCGCCGTATTGATCGCGGTGTGCACCGCGCTGCCGGCGCGGGACCTGGGGGTGCGCGGGGCGGTATGGCCGCCGCTCGAGGCGGACCTGCTGGCGAGCATCGGGACCGAGCTGCTGGAGTTGGAGCGCTCCGGTGAACTGCAACGGCTCGAGGACGAGGCCGCGGCGCGGGCCAGGGCGCGGATCGAGGCGCCCGAACCGGTGGCGGGGATCGCGCCGGCAACGACGGATCGCACGCGCCTCTTCGATCCTTCCGTCACGGTCGAGAACGACATCCTCGGGCCGCACGGCGCGGTGATCGCGGCCGCGGGCGCCCGGGTGAATCCCCTCGCCTACCGGCCGCTGACGGGCTCGGTGCTGTTCATCGACGGCACGCGCCCGGCGGAGGTGCGGTGGGCGCTGGCCGAGAAGACGCCCACGCGGATCGTGCTGCTGGCGGGCCGGCCCCTGGAGCTCGCGAGAACCCACGGACGGACGTTCTACTTCGACCAGGGCGGCGTGCTCGCCGGGCGGTTCGGCCTGACATCGACGCCGTCGCGCATAACCCAGCATGAATCGCTGCTGCGCATCGACGAAATCGCGCTGCGCACCGCAGATGTGCTGCGCACCGCAGGTGTGCTGCGCTCGGCAGATGTGCTGCGCTCGGCAGACGATGCGCCTGGCAGCGCGGACGTTGAGCCGCCCGCTGCGGACATCGACCCGCCCGCCGCGGGCGCCGGTTCGGAACACATGGCGAAAGACGAGGAGAATACTCAATGACGCGATTCCGTCGAATGTTCATCGCCCTGATTGCATCGGGCCTGGTTGTGCCGGGCGTAATCCCTTTGCTGGGCGCAGCCCTGTTGCCGGGCGCAGCCCATGCGCAGGCGTGCACGGGACGGTTCGTCAACCCGTTGACCGATGTCTGCTGGGAGTGCCTGTTCCCGATCTCCATCGGTGCGGTGAGCATCGGTGCGGCCGCGGGCGCGCCGGACACGCCCAAC
>JAPOPO010000547.1 GCA_026712885.1 Rhodospirillales bacterium
CTCTCGCCAAATCCTTCGCAGAACGCGTCGCAGGTCTCCACGGTGCGCCGCGAAGGCGAGCAGAGAATCAGCGTCGGCGGCTGGGCCTGATCGCGGCAGAAGGCGCCCATCCATTGGCTTTCCTTCCGGCCCCGGCCGACGAGCGCGCGCTCGAGATCGCCGCCGCCGGGCGGCATGCCGGCTTGCGCCCTGCCGTGACGCACCCGGGAGAGACGCCGCACCCCGCCTCCCCGCTCGCGGTTGCCGGTCCCGTCGCATTCGCCCTTTGCAATCGCAGTAGCGCGCGACCAAAATCGCGCGCCGTTTTGGCGATGAGGAGATCATGATGGGCGGGAAGCGCACCGACAAGAGCCCGTACGAGGCCGGGCTCGAGCGCAACGATGCGAACTACGTTCCCTTGACCCCGCTGTCCTTCCTGCGCCGCGCCGCCGCAGTGTTTCCCGAGCGGACGGCATGGATTCACGGCACCCGGCGTGCCAGCTACGCCGAGTTCTACGCGCGCAGCCGGCGCCTCGCCTCGGCGCTGGCCAGACGCGGCGTCGCCAAGGGCGACACGGTTGCGATCATGTCTCCCAACACGCCTGCGATGCTGGAGGCGCACCACGGCGTTCCCATGTGCGGCGCCGTGCTCAGCGCCCTGAATTACCGGCTCGATGCCGCCTCTCTGGCGTACATTCTGGACCACGCCAACGTCACGGTGCTGCTCACCGACCGCTCGTTCTCGCCGGTGATCGCGGACGCCCTTACCCGCGCCGCCGCAGCGCCGCTGGTCATCGACATCGACGACACGCCCGAGGAAGGCGGCGACCTGATCGGCGAGATCGAGTACGAGGCGTTGCTGGCAGAGGGCGATCCCGACTATGACTGGCCCTGGCCCGAGGACGAGTGGGACGCGATTTCGCTCAACTACACCTCCGGCACCACCGGCAACCCCAAGGGCGTCGTCTATCACCACCGGGGAGCCTACCTGAACTGCCTTGGCGATGGCGTCACCTGGGCCATGCCTCATGCCCCGGTCTATCTGTGGACGCTTCCCATGTTCCACTGCAACGGCTGGTGCTTTACCTGGGCGATCAGCGCCTACGGCGGTACTCACGTTTGCCTGCGCAAGGTCGAGGCGGGCGCAATTTTTCAGGCGATCGCGACACACGGAGTTACGCACTTCTGCGGGGCGCCCATCGTCCTCAACCTGCTCAACAACGCGAACGAGGATGAGCGCATCCCCCTCGATCATCGCGTCGAGGTGATGACCGCCGCCGCCCCGCCGCCCGCCGCCGTCATCGCGCGGATGGAGGAAGCCGGCTTCCACGTTACCCACGTCTACGGGCTTACCGAGGTCTACGGCCCGGCCACCGTGTGCGCGTGGCACGACGGGTGGAACGCGCTGCCGCTTGAGGAACAGGCGGCGTTCAAGGCCCGCCAGGGCGTCGCTTACGCCACACTCGACGGGCTCATGGTTGCCGACCCCATGGCGCTCAAGCCGGTGCCGGCGGACGGCAAGACCATGGGCGAAGTCTTCATGCGCGGCAACACGGTGATGAAGGGCTACCTGGACAATCCGCAGGCGACGGAGGAGGCATTCGCCGGCGGCTGGTTCCACACCGGCGATCTCGGCGTCGTCCACGCCGACGGCTACATCGAGCTCAGGGACCGGGCCAAGGACATCATCATCTCGGGCGGCGAGAACATCTCCACCATCGAGGTCGAAGGCGCGCTCTACCGCCACCCCGCGGTGCTGGAGGCCGCCGTGGTGGCGCGGCCCGACGAGACCTGGGGCGAGACGCCCTGCGCCTTCGTCACGCTGAAGGACGGCGCCGACGCCGACGAGGCCGCGCTGATCGACTTCTGTCGGGGCGAGCTTGCGCGCTACAAGTGCCCGAAGACGGTGGTGTTCGGTGCGCTGCCCAAGACCTCGACGGGCAAGGTCCAGAAGTACGTGCTCAGGGAGCGCGCCGCCGCGCTCTGACGCGGCGCCGGGTGGCTGGGCAAGCGATGCGACCGACCACAGTCGGCCTCGTCGGACTGCTGCTGTTCACTGCCTGTCCTGCGGCCGCCGAGGCTACCGACGATCCATACGCCGAGGCGCGGGCCGCCATGGTGCGCGAAGTGGCGCTCGACGCCGAGCGAACTGCAGAGTGGATCGGCAAGGAGAAGCTGTCGCCCCGCGTGATGGAGGCGATGGGGCGGGTGCCGCGCCATCTCTTCGTGCCGCCGGAGCTGCAGGACTTCGGCTACCTCAACAGGCCGCTCCCCATCGGCTACGGCCAGACCATCTCGCAGCCCTACATCGTCGCACTGATGACCGACCTGCTGGCGCCGGAGCCCGACGACGTGGCGTTCGAGCTCGGCACTGGGTCGAGCTATCAGGCGGCGGTGCTCGCCGAGCTGGTGGCCGAGGTCTACACGGTGGAGATCGTGCAGCCGCTCGCGGCGAGCGCCACGGACCGGCTCGATGCGCTCGGCTTCGACAACGTGACCGTGCGGGCCGGCGACGGTTATTTCGGCTGGCCCGAGCATGCGCCCTTCGACATTATCGTCGTCACCGCGGCCGCGAGCCACGTGCCGCCGCCGCTTATCGCCCAACTCAAGCCGGGCGGGCGCATGGTGATTCCGGTGGGCAGCCCCTTCCTCACCCAGCAACTCCTTCTCATCGAGAAGAGGAAGGACGGCACCGTCACTAGCCGTCAAGTATTACCGGTCATCTTCGTTCCGCTGACCGGCGGACACTGACGCAGCGTGACCGGCGAAGGGGCGGGGGAGGAGACGCAGAGCCCGTCCCGTCTCGGCGTCTTCATTGCCGTGGCGCTGCTCTCCGCCGGCGTGCTGGGGTACGAGATTCTGCTCGCGCGTCTGCTGGCGATCGTCCACTGGCACCACTTCGCCTACATGATCATCGCGGTGGCGCTACTGGGCTTCGGCGCGGCGGGCAGCCTGGTCGCGGTGCTCCAGCGGCCGCTCCTCGGTCGATTTCGGTGGGCCTTCGGCATCGCCGCGCTGGGCTTCGGGGTGGGAGCGCCGCTCGCCTTCGCCCTGGCGCAGTCGCTCCCCTTCAACGCGCTTGAGATCGCCTGGGACCGCGCCCAGCTTGGCTGGCTCTTCGCCCTCTACCTCGTGTTATCGCTGCCGTTCTTCAGCGCGGCGCTGGCCCTGGCATTGGCGTTTCGGGCGCACGCGGCGCGCGCCGGCGCGCTCTATCGCATGGACCTGGTGGGCGCGGGCCTCGGCGCCCTCGGCATGGTATTTCTGCTGGACGCGCTGCCGCTCGCCGACGCGCTGAGGGCGGTGGGCCTCTGCGGTGCCATCGCCGGCGGGGTGGTGCTCCTGTGGGGGAGCATGCGACGCCTCGCCGGGGTTAGCGCGGTCCTGGCTGTGTGCGCCGGTCTCGCGCTGCCCGCGGCGCTCCCCGATCACTGGCTGCGCCCGCATCCCTCGCCCTACAAGGGGCTGAGCCTGGCGCTGACTGCGCCCGACGCCCGCATTGTGGCGGAGCGCCACGGACCGCTCGGCTGGCTCACCGCGGTCGAGAGCCCGCGCGTGCCGTTCCGCCATGCGCCCGGCCTCAGCCTGATGGCATCGGCCGGCCCGCCGGAACAGATCGGCCTCTTCACCGACGGCGGCGCTCCCAGCGCGATCACCGGCGCCGACGATGACCTGCGCTATCTCGAGGCTGAAACCGCGGCGCTTCCCTACCACTTGGTCGACCGCCCGCGCGCGCTGGTGCTGGGCGCCGGCGGTGGGGCCGAGGTGCTGCGGGCGCTGCGCCACGGTGCCGGCGCGGTCGACGCGGTAGAGCTGAACCCGGACGTGCTCGACATCGTGCGCGGCGTGCTCGCGGGCGGGCCGGGCGGCCAATGGGAGGGCGAGAGCGTCCGGACGCATGTGGCCGACGCCCGCAGCTTCGCCGCGCGCTCGTCCGCACACTGGGATCTGATTCAGATCGCGCTGGTCGATTCCTTCAGCGCGGCGGCAGCGGGCGTGCACGCGCTCGACGAATCGTTGCTCTACACGGTGGAGGCGTTCGAGATCTTCCTGGACCGCCTTGCGCCGGATGGCGTGCTCGCCGTCACCCGCTGGCTCAAGCTGCCGCCGCGGGATTCGCTCAGGCTGCTCTGGACCGCGCGGCAGGCGCTAGAGGCGCGGGGCGTCGCCGATCCGGCGTCGCGGCTCATCATGATTCGCGGCTGGAAGACCGCCACGCTGGCGGTCGGGCTTCGCCCGTTCGCTCCAGGTCAGATTGCCAGCCTGCGTGCCTTCACCCATGACTACGCGTTCGACCTGGTTTGGCATCCGGGGATCGTCGAGAGCGACGCCAACCGCCACAACCGCCTCGCCGAACCCGAGTTCTATCGCGGTGCCTCGGCGATACTGAGCCCTGATCCGGAGGACTTCGCGAACCGCTACAAATTCACGCTCGAGCCCGCGACCGACGACCGGCCGTTCTTCTTTCACACGCTCAAATGGTCGACGCTGCCCGAGCTGCTCGCGCTGCGTGCGCAGGGCGGGCTGCCACTGGTCGAATGGGGTTTCGTGATTCTGGTGGCGACGCTGGTGCAGGCGTCGATCGCCGCAGTCATGCTGATCCTGCTGCCGCTGCTGGCGCTCCACACCCGACGCACGCCCGATGCTCCCGCCCGCTGGCGGGTCGTGCTCTTCTTCGCGAGCCTGGGATTGGCCTTCCTCTTCGTCGAGATCGCCTTCATGCAACGGTTCGCGGTGTTTCTCGGGCATCCGCTCTACGCCATCGCGGTGGTGCTCGCCGGCCTGCTCGTGTTCGCAGGCCTGGGCGCGGGCGCAATCGATCGATTCGCGCGCTTGGCCGGCCGCCGGCAGCCCATCGTACTTGTCGCGGCTGGAATCATTGTCGTGGGCGGCACCTATCTCGGGCTCCTGCCCTGGGTCTTCGAGGCCGCGCAGGGCTGGCCGACCGCAGGCCGGCTCGCGGTCGCGCTCGCGCTGCTCGGACCCATCGGCTTCTTCCTCGGAATGCCCTTCCCGCTCGGGCTCAAGGCCCTCGGCGCCCGCGCGCCATCCCTGGTGCCCTGGGCCTGGGGAATCAACGCCTGCGCTTCCGTGGTGAGCGCATCGCTCGCGACCTTCATCGCGCTCCATGTCGGCTTCACGCCCGTGCTCGGCTGTGCTTTGGTGCTCTATGCCGTGGCCGCTACGTTCCCGCTGCAGGCGGCGGACGCCCCTCGATAGCAAGACACACCGGAGAAACCGGCGATGAAATTCCTCGTGCTCCAGCACATCGACATCGAGCATCCGGGCATATTCCGCGAGTTCATGCGCGAAGACGGCGTGGCCTGGGATGCGGTCGAGCTCGACGAGGGCGAGGCGATCCCACCGCTGGAGGGCTACGATGCGCTGATCTCCATGGGCGGGCCGATGGATGTCTTCGAGGAGGAGGAGCATCCCTGGCTTGCCGGCGAGAAGGTGGCCATCCGAGAGGCCGTGGCACAGCGCGACATGCCCTTCCTCGGCGTCTGCCTCGGCCATCAGCTCCTTGCCGATGCGCTCGGCGGCCGGGTGGAGACCATGGCCGAGCCCGAGGTCGGCATCATGACGGTCGACCTGACCGATGCCGGGCGAACGGACCCGCTGCTCGTGGGCCTCGATCCGACCGTGACGTGCCTGCAATGGCATGGCTGCGCGGTGACCGCGATGCCGGAGGGCGGCGTCAGCCTCGCGTCGTCGCCGCTCTGCGCGGTTCAGGCCTTCCGGGTCGGGCGCCACGCCTACGGTCTGCAATATCACGTCGAGCTGACGCCGACGACGGTCTCCGATTGGGGCGCCGTACCGGCCTACCAGGACTCGCTGGAGCGGGCGCTTGGCCCCAACGGTCTCGCTCCCTTCGAGGCCGAGGCCGCGCGCAACATGCAGTCCTTCAACCGCGACGCCCGCATCCTCTATGACAACTTCATGGCCCTAGTGCGCAGCCGTTAGGCGGTGCCCTCCGGCGGCCAGTCCGGCGCTGTCGGTGGCGTGCCGAGAGGGCTGAGCCAGGTGACGTGGCCCATCTTGCGGCCGTCGCGGGTCTCCGCCTTGCCGTAGAGGTGGAGGTGCGCGGCAGGGTCCGTGGCGAGCACCGGCCAGTGCTCGACATCGGCACCGATCAGGTTCTTCATGCACGCATTGGCACGGCGTGCCGTGGAGCCGAGCGGCAGGCCGCAGATGGCGCGGACATGCTGCGCGAATTGGCTGGTCTCGCAGCCCTCGATAGTCCAGTGGCCCGAGGTGTGAACGCGGGGGGCGATCTCGTTGACCAGCAGCCGGCCGTCCTCGGTGACGAAGAGCTCGACGCAGAGCACGCCCACATGGTCGAGCGCTTTGACGATGCGCTCGGCGCCCTCGCGCGCGGCCTTCGCGAGGGCAGGGGGGATGGCGGCCGGCGCCAGCGTCACGTCCAGGATGCCGTTGACGTGGCGGTTCTCGACCGGATCGAAGCTTGCAACCTGCCCGTCGGGCGCTCGGGCCACGACTACCGAGACCTCGCGCTCGATGGGCGCGTAGGCTTCCAGGATCGCGGGCCGGCCGCCAAGCGCATCGCGCCAGGCCACGAGCAGGTCGTCGTCCGCGGCCAACACGACCTGACCCTTGCCGTCGTAGCCGAGGGTCTGGGTCTTGAGCACGGCGGGCCGGCCGATCCGCGCATCGGAAGCCGCGTTGTCGGCGCCCACCTCGACCGCCGCATAGGGCGTCGTCTTCAGGCCGAGGCCGCGCACGAAATCCTTTTCGGCGATGCGGTTCTGGGCGACGCGGAGCGAGCGGGCGCCCGGCCGCACCGGGATCCGCTCCGCGAGCCGCTCCAGTGCCGATGCCGGCACGTTCTCGAACTCGGTGGTGACGACATCCACCGCCGCGCCGAAGGCGTCGAGCGCCGCGAGGTCGTCGTAGTCCGCGACGGTCTCCGCGGCTGAGACCTGCGCGGCCGGGCCGCCCGGCTCGGGTGAGAAGATGTGGCAGCGGTAGCCGAGAGGCGCGGCGGCGATCGCCAGCATCCGGCCGAGCTGGCCGCCGCCGAGGATGCCGATGGTGGCGCCCGGCGCGATCACGGGATCAGGACTCTGGTGCTTCGGCGACCGCGGCGGTCTGATTGGCGCGCCACGCGTCGAGCGCGGCGGCCACGCGTTCATCCCCGAGGGCGACGATCGCGGCGGCGAGCAGGGCCGCGTTGACCGCGCCGGCGCGCCCGATGGCGACCGTGCCGACCGGCACGCCCGCCGGCATCTGGACGATGGAGAGCAGGCTGTCCATGCCCTTCAGGCTCTTGCTCTCGACCGGGACGCCGATGACCGGCAGCGGCGTCATCGAGGCGGTCATGCCGGGCAGGTGCGCAGCCCCGCCCGCGCCCGCGACGATTACCTTGAGGCCCCGGTCGCGGGCTTCCTCGGCGTACGCGACGAGCCGCTTGGGCGTGCGGTGCGCGGAGACGATTCGAGTCTCGAACGGGACGCCGAGCGCTTCCAGGGTCTCGGCCGCATGGCGCATGGTCTCCCAGTCCGACTGGCTTCCCATGATGATCCCGACCGCTGCGCTGGTCTCGCTCATGGCGCTCCCCGTTTCCGGCTCCCGCCGCCCCCGTCCGCGACGCGGCATCCTAGCCCATCTTCACTACCCGTCAAACAATCTCTTTCGACATCATGCGCTTAGGGTGGACGAAGACACCAGGCAGCCGGTC